>DAOUVF010000007.1 GCA_030667765.1 Bacteroides sp. | reverse complement strand
AGGATGAGTATGGATGGCATGGCGGAACCGATACTTGTGACGATCTGGGATAGGATCGCTGACCAGGTCAGTTTCAGGCGTATGGCAATTATCCCGGCGATGGCCGCAGAAAGGAGCAGAGCGATCTGGTTGGCACCGGACAAAGTATCTTCACCATAAATGAAAACGTTCAATGATAGCAGGAATATCAGGCATATTATGGGGATTAATGCCTGCAGCAGGGTGGGCCTTTTCTTTACTTCATCCATCAATAGCAGTGAAAAACAGAATGGAAAGATAGTAAAAGAATTTAATGGAATGTAGACGGTCATTCACTATAAATTTCCGGTGAATTATAAAAAACCTTCGCACTATGTATTATATTTGTTAAATATTTGGATATATTGCAAGTCAAATATTCAGCAGAATATGGAACTGGATATTGATTTTTTTAACATAGAAAACAATAAGGTTGCAAAGCAGGGCAGGGTCCTGATTTCCGAACCATTTCTGAACGATACCTATTTCAGACGTTCAGTTGTGCTGCTTACCGAACACACCCAGGAAGGCTCCGTAGGATTTGTATTAAATAAACCCGTAGACCTGTCTGTCAATGATGTATTGTCAGACTTCCCCGAAATCGAAACAGAGATATCCATTGGAGGGCCGGTGAATACCAATACCGTTCATTACTTACACACCCTTGGAACGGCCATCCCCAATTCTGTCCAGGTACTGGATAATCTTTACTGGGGCGGGGATTTTGATGCGGTGAAGGAGATGATCACATCAGGCAAGATCAAGGGCCAGGAGATCAGGTTCTTCCTCGGTTATGCGGGCTGGTCCCCTAACCAGCTCGACAATGAGTTATCTGAAAATGCCTGGCTGGTATCGGAGATGAATGCAGAACAGATCATGAAGGGGCCTGACAATAACCTCTGGAAAGACATCCTGAAAAAATCCGGTGATAAATACAAAACCTGGGTTAATTTCCCTGAGAATCCAGGCCTTAATTAATCGTTCCCGAAAGCTTTTTCATTTAGCAAAGTGATCAACTTTACACCGGTATTGTTATAATACCTGAACCTGTCCACCCCCACCACCCACCTGACCCCGTCCAATGTATTTGCCAGGATGATCTCGTCGGCTTTTTCAATATCCAGCGACCGGAGGGATATATTATCATCTACCGGGTCTCCGGCAGCTGTCAGCAACCTGATCACCTGGTCCTTTATTACTGAGGACGGAGATCCGTCCCTCACCGGTGCTGTGTGGATTTCATCTTTGATCCTGAAAAAGATCGTCGAATATATGCTGCTGGTAATATGTCCCTGCTGATTGAAAAGGATGCAATCATCCAGTTTCCTGGCAGTCATGTAATGCCGGGCTAAAAGATCAAGCAGGGGGGAGCGGGCAAACTTACCTGTGAGCCGGTCAAGCGGGATATTCAGATCATCGTAGAGTCCCAGTACATAGCCTTTCCGGTTCAATACATAGGCAGGATGTTCAAGGACTATGCATTCCATCAGGCAGTGGTTGGTCCCTGAATCATGTCCCGGTTCATGAATGATAGTGATACGCAGGTTATTTCCTCCGAAATACCTGTTTTTATTGATCAGGTTGACAGCTTGCTGGTGCATCTCATCGGCTGTCAGGATATCCGGCAGGCTGATATGCAGGATGTTTAATCGTGACTGAAGACTTTCATAGTGTTCAGGAAAAAAAGCCATTCTGGTACCCCGCGTCCGGACCTCCTCCCTGATCACGATCCCGGTATTGAATAGCCTGGCATCAACAGGGATTTCGATTTCCCTGTGGAAAAACCCGTCAAACCAGCAGAATCCCCCGTCAGTTTCCATTCGTTTCATAGTAGTTCATTAATATACCGAAAAGCCCTGCAGAAAATGAGATATCAGGTCAAAATCGATTAATAATGGGAAGGTGAATCCATATAAAGCACCCAGCAGATGTGCATCATGATTGATGTTATCCTTGCTGCGCCTGCTCATATAACTGCTGTAAACAAGGTAAAGTATGGCGAAGACAATGCCAGGTATGGGTACGACCGCGAAGAAATAGAGCCTGTCAAGCGGGTTGAAAAAGATGCTGGTAAAAATGATGGCGGACACCGCACCTGATGCTCCGACTGAATTGTACCAGCGGTTATTCCGATGCCGGAAGAGGGTGATCATGGAAGCTATGATAATGCCGCCGAAATACAGGAGGCTGTAAGTAATGGCAACACTGTCAATATAACCTGCCATCTTCAGTTTTCCGAACCAGGCCTCGACATTTGAACCGAAGGAATACAGGACGATCATATTGATGATCAGATGTGTCCAGTCTGCATGCAGGAAGCCGTGGGTGATCATACGGTACCATTCTTTTTTATGGTAAACCTGGTAAGGGTTAAGCATCATCTTGGACATGACTTCGTCGCTATAGAAGGCAATCACGGTGATGATAAGTGTTACTATGATTATAATAATGGTCATGTTAATGTATTATCTTGTAAATCAATTCTTTTAATAATTCTCCTGGGACTGCGGAAACATTACCGAAACCTTTGGATTTCAGGTCATATTCCCTCAGGAGGGATATTACACGGACAGTTTTGGCAGTGGGATAATTCCTTGCGGCTGTTTCATATTCGCGAATGAAAAATGGTTCGATCTTCAATGCCGATGCTACATTTCGGGAAGATTTATCAGGCAGGAAATGGTACCTCAGGACCCTGCTGAAAAAGAAATAGATTGAAGTTATGGTCAGGGTCAGCGGGTGGTTTTTTTGATTGGACCCAAAATACTGGACTATCCTGTTGGCTTTTAATACATTTCGCTGTGCCAGGGCATTATTCAGCTCGAAATTATTGAAATCCTTACTGATACCGATATTCCTCTCAATGTCTGCAGCCGTAATAATATCCTGTTCTGATTTGAGGACAATGATCAGCTTTTCCAATTCATTGGCAATCTTGCCAAGGTCATTTCCGAGGTATTCAGTTAAAATAACAGCAGCCTTGGGTTCGATCTTTTTGCCTCTGGATCGCAGGTAACTGTTTATCCAGGGAGGAATTTTGTCATCATACAATCGCTTGGACTCGAACAGGATGCTGTTTTTTTCAAGGGCTTTGAACAGCTTTTTGCGTTTGTCCAGTTTTTTATACTTGTAATTGATCACCAGGAGGGTGGATTTAAGGGGGTTTTCAACATAATGTATCAGGTCCTCAATCTTGTCAAGATTTTGGGCTTCCCTGACAATTACTACCTGGCGGCTGGCCATCATGGGAAAGCGCCTGGCGGTATTGATGACAGTTGGAATATCGGTGTCCCCTCCGTATAGGATCATCTGGTTGAAAGTTTTTTCTTCTTCTGTCAGCACATGGTCAGCGATATGTTCAGTGATCCTGTCTATGAAATAGGGTTCTTCGCCCATCAGGAAATAAATGGGCCTGTAACTTTTCTCATTCAGTTGTTTGAAAATCTCTTCAAAAGTCATATGGTGGGAATTAGAAACGGAGATGCTTGACAGAATTTCCTTCTTCCTTTAATTCCTTCAGCGAATCAAGGCCAATCCTGAGGTGATCATCGACGTAATTATTGGTAACTGTTTTGTCACTTTCAATGGTCTTAATGCCTGTGGATATCATGGGCTGGTCAGAGACCAGAAGCAAGGCACCTGTGGGGATCTCGTTAGCGAAGCCCACCGTAAATATGGTAGCTGTTTCCATATCGATGGCCATGGACCGGGTGGTGACAAGGTATTCCTTAAAATCATCATCATGCTCCCATACCCGGCGGTTGGTGGTAAAAACCGTGCCTGTCCAATAATCCTTTTCATGACCTCGTATGGTGGAGGATACGGCTTGTTGCAGGCTGAAAGCGGGGAGTGCCGGAACTTCGGGAGGCAGATAATCATCCGATGTACCCTCACTTCGTATGGCTGCAATGGGCAGGATCAGATCACCGAGTTTGTTTTTCTTTTTCAGTCCACCGCACTTCCCCAGGAACAAGACTGCTTTGGGGTGTATGGCACTGAGCAGGTCCATGATGGTGGCTGCATTTGCACTGCCCATGCCAAAATTGATCACGCTGATTCCATCAGCTGTGGCACAGGGCATGGGTTTTGATTGGTCCATGACAGTTGTCTTATGCATCTTACAGAATAATTCAAGATAATGGTCAAAGTTGGTAAGCAGCACATAATCTCCGAAGCCAACCAGTGCCTGTCCTGTATAACGGGTCAGCCAGTTCTCAACAATTTCCTTTTTTGTCTTCATGGTATCCTCCTTCTGACAGTTCTTTATTATTTTTGTTGAAGCCCTTATCAGTTTATCAGGCATTCATGGAAACTTTAAATTTACCAACTTATTCTTTCTCTATAAAATCTGAGGCAGGGAGAAATTATATTTTTGATGCCATCCGCAAGAAATATATTGTGCTAACCCCCGAGGAATGGGTCAGGCAAAACTTTATCCAGTACCTGGTAAGAGAAAAAGTATTTCCTGCATCGCTGATCACGGTAGAACAACAGTTCAGTTTTAATAAAATGCAAAAACGGACCGATATCCTGGTGTATAATAACCTGGGTGATCCGGTAGTACTTGTGGAGTGTAAAGCTCCTTCAGTCCCCATTACCAGAAGCGTATTTGACCAGATCGGGCTATACAACCTGACCCACCATGTTCCATGGCTGATCGTTACCAACGGGATAAAGCATTATTGCTGCCAGTATGTTGAGCATGAGAGCAATTACCAGTTTACCGATTTCATCCCGGATTGGTCAGCAGTATGATGTCACCTGTGACGAAGCAGCTGGAGGAGGTGGACATCCAGCCACCCGCTGCTTTCTCGAAGCCAGTCCCGCTTGATCCCGATTTCAATGAAACCAAGTTTTTTGAATAAATTAAGGCTGGCCTGGTTGTCATTCGAAATATTACAGTATAGCTGGTGCAGATGGAGGGTCTTAAATGCATACTGGATGAGGATAAAAAGTGATTCATAAGCAAATCCTTTCATCCTGTTTTCCTGGTTTGCGATCAAAATCCCTAAACCTGCCCTCTCATGGACGGGATCAAAATCAAACAGGTCCACGGTCCCGATAGTCTCCTTTGCAACACCTGAATCATCCACCAGATCGATCATCAGCCTGAGCTGCCTGGCCTCATGAATATCCTTATGGGCATGCTCGATATACCTGGTGAGGACATGCTTTGAGAAAGGTGTGATAGTATTGCTGATCAACCAGTTCGCAGGATCATTCTCCCATTCATAAATGATGTCCAGGTCAGCTGGTTCAATGGCCCTGAGCCTGATATTTTTTCCGGATAAGGGATTCATATTTTTCAAAGGATCTTATTTCCCTTCATCAATGATGATCCTGTAGGATGGATCACTTGACTTTATCACATCCTTTTCCTTATTGTATTGCAGGAAGAGGGTATCACCGGTCTCCGGCCGGTAGAGTTTAATAATAAAATCCCTGTTAAATACCGGCAGATCAGTATCAGGAGGGATGACTTCCTGGTCCGGTATCTCCACAAGGTAAATATCATAAGTCAGGGGACCATCCCTGTCAACTTTTGCCATATAACCCTGGAACCTGTTGCCGATGGGATAGAAGAAAAGATCATCACCGGTAGTATTAATAGGATATCCAATATTGACCGGATCTGTCCACTCGCCGTTCGTTTCCAGGTCGCTGTAGAAAATGTCGTAACCGCCCATGTTGAAATGCCCTTTTGAGCAAAATATCAAGCGGTTCCCATCAATGGTCAGGAAGGGTGCATCCTCATCTTCAGGTGTGTTGATTACGGGTCCCAGGTTTACGGCTTCCCCCCAGTCACCACCGGGTTTTCTTTCCGAGCGGTAAATGTCGAGGTTGCCGGTGCCGCCTCTTCTGGCGCTTGTGAAATAGAGGGTATTTCCATCTTTTGACAGGCTGGCATGGGTTTCATTTGCACGGGTGTTGATGTATGTGTTCAGCGGTATGGCTTTGCTCCAGAAGCTCTCTCCCAGGGTGCTGACATAGAGATCATCATTACCTGTCGTATGCCTGACCATATACAATTCCTTCCCGTCATATGAAAGGGAGGTGGGATAGAAATCCCCATCCGATCCGACCTGGGGATTCAGTACCTCGGGAGGAGTCCATTTCCCGTCTATTTTTTTCGACAGGTGTATAGCATCATAGAATTTCAACTCTGTTACAAAGACCATTGTATTGCCATCTCCTGAAGTAACAGCATTGGTATTGTCAGAGGATGTATTCACCGGGTCTTCGAGTTTTGTAAAACTGGCATTCACAGGATCATCCCTAATGATCTTGGCCCGGTTACAGGATGCAATCTCCGTTTCTACAATCCTGAGGTTATAATTGCCTTCAAAATCTTTGGAATTCACGAATATATCATATATCTCAAGAGCCTTTTCCAGCTCATTATTATACCTGTATGCATTCCCTAGCCGGAAATAAGCATGATGGGGTGCATTCTTTTCCTTGAATTTCCGTTTTTTGTATTTGATACTGGTTTTGGTGATTGCTTTTTCAAAGTATGGAATGGCAAGGAATTCCTGACCCGGTATCTGCAGATATGTGTTTCCAACCTTCCAGTTAAAATTGGCATGGTCCGGGAAGGCCTCAACAAGCTGGAGGTAATAGTATCGTGCTTCTTCATACTCTTCTGAGAGGAAGAAATATTCCCCTTCGGAAAACAATTCCTCCGGGTCTGTAACAGCCTGTGCAAAAAGGGCATGATTCGACAGGATTAATACTGTTGAAATGACCAGATTTCGGGCATAACCTTTCATTCTGTGTGGTTTTTGTGTTTTATACCGGGCGGACATATGTCTATAGACATCGAAAAGGGGGAAAAGGTTGCCGGATTTATTTATGCAATTCGTCCGGTACTTTGATCACGGCTGCCTTTACATTGGGTATATCGGGTGTAAGTATACGAAATTCCACCCTCCGGTTCAATTTCCGGCCCTCGGGACTGTCTGATCCGTTGGGGTTTGTATTCCTGGCTACCGGTTCAGTCTCACCTGACCCGGATGAGGTGATCCTTTCTTTATCAACCCCGCTCTGTATTAGGAATTCAACCACTTTTTCGGCACGCCTTCTTGAAAGGCCCATATTATAAGTGTCCGAACCCTTGCTGTCAGTGTGTCCAACGACTTCAATCTTAAGCTCCGGAATAGCTTCCATTGCCAGTATTACCTCATTGAGTGTAGCTCTTGTTTCCCCGACAACAGAGTATTTATCGAAACCGAAATAAACAGAACTGAGTACGTAGATCCTTTCCGGTTCTACCGGGACTTCCACCGGTGTGGTATCAACTGGTATAATGGGTTCTGGTGGTGCGATGGCAGCAAGATATTCCTCCTCGGTATCAAATATTTCGAAACGGTAAATATCTCTTGAACCAATGTTCTCATCATCAAATATGGCCTGGTAGGCCAGTTTCCCGTTACCTAGCGGCATATAAAAAAGGTCATCATCGGTGGTGTTCAGCGGATAACCCAGGTTTACCGGTGGGCTCCAGCTTCCATCAGCTTGTCTGTCAGCATAAAATATATCATATCCGCCGATATTGTAATGACCCTGTGATGAGAAATACAGACGATTTCCATCCGATGTTAAAAATGGATTATCTTCGTTCAGTTCAGTATTGATGGTATCCCCAAGGTTGACGGGTTCCGACCATTCACCATCCTCATCCAGCGTGGATATATAAATGTCCATGCCGCCGTAGCTGTCTTTCCTGTTGCTTGTAAGCAGAAGCTCTTTTCCATCCGGGGAAATACAGGCATGTGATTCCCAGTATTTTGTATTGATACGTTTACCCAGGGGCTCAGATTGTATCCAATGGTTGTCTTCAAATTTGCTGTAATAGATATCACTGTTGAAATTATCCTCCTTATTCAGGTACATCTCTTTACCGTCAAGACTCAGGGAGTTTACATACTGATCACCATCGGACATGATCTGGGGAGTGATGTTTACAGGGGCAGACCATTCGCCGTCTGCCTTTGTAGTCATATTGATGGCATTATAGAATTTTAGACTTGTCATATAGATCATCATCTCTTCATCAGATGATACAAGGGGATTGTAATCTGATGTTCTGCCATTGATCCTTTCACCGGTATGCGCCCTGATAAAATAAACCGGTTTCTCCATGGCTGTCCTGGCATTGTTGCAGGCAATGATCTGCTGGTCGGCATAGGCGAGCATTTCTGACTCTTTTTCCCCGAGCAGTTCCTTGTACTTGTTGTAGGCATCAATGGCCCTGTCCAGTTCATTGGAGATCCTGTATGCATTTCCAAGGTAAAGGAATACATCTATGGCAGCTTTGGTTTCACTGAATATCCCTTCCTTGTATCTGGTCGTGGTGCTCTGGGCGGCATTGGTCAGGTAGGGTATGGACTTATCCTTTTCACCCGGCAGGTTAAGGTAACAAATCCCCATCCTGTAATTGATATTAGCATTGTCCTTGTATCCCCGTGTATACAGTTTCTGATACTCAACAATGGCATCGGGATATGATTCCTCCATGAGATAATACTCAGCATCGAAAAATATATTCCGGAGAATTTCCTGGTATTCCTGTGAATAGATCTGAGCAGGCAGCAGGAGCAGGAAAAGAATGAAAGGCTGTAATTTTTTCATCTATGGATAGTTTAACCGTAGCATAACAAATTTATAACTTAATTGGTATAATTGAAAATTGTTTTAACACTATTGGACATAATGCCGGATATATAAGCTAAATCAGGCTGTCTGGCCGGTTTCTCCGGACTTCTTCCTTCTCCAGGCCATGAAGAGGATCACGAAGATGAGCAGTAAACCGCCCAGAACCCATAAATACCAGTAATTCCGGTCCCCGGTATCCATATCCTGGTCTATGGTGGCTGAAAGTTCATCAGCAAGTGATTCATTTTCAAGGATCTTCAGGAGATCGAGGAAGAGCTTGATCACGTCATCTTCCGTATAATCATGACTGGATGCCTGATCCAGCAGATAATGGAACAGGTCTGCCAGGTCATGGATACCATCCCGTTCCAGGTCAAGATTGATAAGTACATCCTGCAGGTCACCAGAGGAGATGCTGATGAGGATTTTAATGATCTCTTTAAGATCCTCTCTCCCAATATAATCCATCAGCAGCCTCAGTACATCCTCCTGCGTAAAATCATGCTTCCCGGCTGCATCAAGCAGGTACAGCATCAGATCTGTGGCATTTCCAAGATCCTCTGCTTCGGGGTCCAGTCCCCCGAGCAATATCTGCAAATCACCGGAGGATACTTTTACCAGATGATCAATCAGCCCCTGCAGGTCCATATGCTGGGCTAGTTCCGCAAAAAGCCTGTTGGCTGACCCTGTATCGAGCACATGTTCATATAATTCCCTCAGGTTGGTCAGGCCGGCCTGGTTAAGGTCAATATCCTCCAGTGCCCTTCTCAGGTTATCATCCCGGCATATGTTGATAAGCTGATCAAGGTAATCACTCAGGTACTTGATCTGCAATACCTTAAGGATAAGGTCGTCGACATCCTTGGGAGTATAATCATTTTCTGCTGCCTGGGTTTTCAGGTAATTCACAAGGTCTTCCTCACTGATGATGCCTTGTTCATCAAGGTTTAATGCTTCCAGTACGTTTTTCAGGTCACCTTCTGAGGCATCCGTCATGTTTTGATGCAGCTGTTTCGTCCATGCCAGTTCATCAAAGGGGGTGATCACAATCAGCCTGTCAACATCCTCTTCGGTATAATCATGAGATTCAGCCTGCTCTTTGAGGTATTTAACCAGCTGGTCTACGGAGGAGATCCCTGCTGCTGCGAGATCCAGATCCTGCAACACCTCTTTCAGGTCCCCGTGAGCATTCTCAGCCAGCCTCTGCCGGTATGCCTCAAGTTCATCTTCAGAAAGTGTTTCTGCAGCCATGGCCGCAGCCACCATTGCAAGACTATCTTCCGCAGATAGGACAGCGGGGGTGTAAATAACACGTATATCTTTGTAACTGAGGCTTCCCTGTCTGTCTGTCAACTTGAATTTCAGCAGGTTTTCACCGGGTACAG
The DNA here is from genome assembly GCA_030667765.1 of Bacteroides sp. Classification (GTDB taxonomy): domain Bacteria; phylum Bacteroidota; class Bacteroidia; order Bacteroidales; family SM23-62; genus SM23-62. The sequence continues at coordinate 9,329 of DAOUVF010000007.1, read as the reverse complement.
GTACATATGTATAAACATACTTCCTTCTTTCGATCTCATGCGATTCAAATCGATTGAGTGTACCATCGTGATATATATCCACATCCAGTTCGGAATCCCTTTCGAGTGTCATAGGGATCTCAATAGGCTCGTCCGAGTCCACATAAATCAGTGTATCCCTGACTTTTATCTTGTCCACGATTTTGGGTGGCATTTCCATCAGGTGCCTGGACTGCGTGAGCAGGATGGCCGATGTCAAAGCCAGTTCCTTCTTGAGATAATCCTCGGGAATCTCCATGCTTTTGGTCGTAGATTCATAACCTTCACCTTCAACGAGAAGGTCATATGCACCTGCAGCAGCAGTGAAGGTAAATGCCCCTGTTGCGGGATCAGCATATGTCACGGCAATGGTGTCCCGGCTGTTTTTTTCGATAATGGCAACCCTTACAGGTGTGCCCAGGTTGGCTCCATCCTCAATGCTCACCATACCATTGACCAGGAATTTCCTCGGGTGGGTTTTTGAGAAAATCTCAAACCGGTAGAGATCGGTACGTCCGAAACCCTCATCCCGGTATCGTGGGAAGTAGGCATAAGCGCCGTTGAGAACCGGGTTGAAGAAAACATCATCATCTGTGGTATTGATCGGATAGCCAGCATTGATGGGGACGGCCCAGCTTCCGTCAGACAGTTTTGTGCTGTACAGCACATCATAGCCTCCCATGTTATAATGTCCGTAGGAGCTGAAATACAATGTTTTGCCATCAGAAGTTATGAACGGTGTCTCCTCGTTGTATTTGGTATTGATGGTGGTTCCGAGATTTACAGCCCTACCCCAGTCATTATTCGATCCTTTAACTGAATAATAAATATCCAGTCCGCCAAATCCCCCCTTCCGGTTACTTGTAAAATACAGTGTGTCTCCCGGCTCGTTGAGGCTTGCATGTGATTCCCAGTATTTTGTATTGATGTTTTCATTCAGCCTGGTCAGGGAAGACCACCTTCCGTCAGCATAATTACTGGTATACAGGTTGCCTGTAAAATTATCATTCCGGTATATGAACAGTGTATTTCCGTCATAGGATAGTGATGTCGGATAGACATCGTCATCCACCTGCAATTCTTCCATCAGGATTCTTGGAAATGACCATTCTCCATCAATTTTTTCCGAATAGGCGAGTGCATCAAAGAAAGCTTGTTTCTGTATGAATACCAGCCTGGATTCATCCGCGGAAATCACTGGCAGCACATCCGAGAATCTCGTATTGATCCGGTCCCCCAGATTTTCAATTTCAATATCCACAGGCCTGGTTTTAAGATCGATTGCATTTTTGCAGGCCGTGATCTGCTCATTCACCAGTTCCAGGTCATACAATTCAGGATCGGCCTGATCCTTAAAATTCTCATAGGTCACTATGGCCTTCTCAAGCTGATCATTGATCCGGTAGGCATTGCCAAGGTAAAAATTAGCTTCCAGCGGGGCCCCTGTTTCCTTAAAACTGTTCTCCTTGAACTTTGGATTGATGTTCTGGACAGCTTTTTCAAGGAATCCGATAGCCTTGTCCTTTTCGTAAGGGTCATTCAGATAGCAGACCCCTAATTTATAGTTGATGTTGTCATTATCCGGATATTGCTTGTTCAGTCGCAAATAGTTAGGCAGTGCCTCAGCATATTCCTCAAAAAGGAATTCTGATTCTGCATACAGAAACAAATCCCGGAAATTGCCATCGGGCTGGGTGAAGCCGTACTGACAGAGTATACAGAAAGTAAACAGAAGAACGGAATGACGTTTCATATAATTTCGGGCTTCAAAGTGGTGTTGAACAAATTTAAGAATTATACTGAAAGAACAACCAAGCAGATGGCCCCCCCGGTTGTTGATAACCATTTTTTTGACCGGCAGGATTTTTTGTAGGGTTGAATGGGCTTAGATTTACCGTCAACTGCCAGTACTGGTGCATGGTTAAATACTTCTTTCAGGGTCAAAGTCCTGAAGTGTATTTCCAATGCTTTTCAGGAAGGAACCTCCCAATGCACCATCCACTATCCGGTGGTCATATGCCATGGAAAGGATCATCATTTGCCTGATGCCGATGGCATCTCCCTGGGGTGTTTCAACGACTGCAGGTTTTTTCCGGATGGCACCAACCGCCAGTATAGCCACCTCGGGCTGGTTTATCACTGGTGTACCTGCGATGTTTCCGAAATTACCCAGGTTGGTCACTGTAAATGTTCCCCCCTGGATCTCTGCAGGCCGGAGTTTATTGGAGCGTGCACGGTCGGCCAGGTCATTTACGGCAGCCGCCAGTCCCACAAGATTCATTTGATCCGCATGCCGGATAACCGGTACGATCAGGTTCCCGTCAGCAAGGGCTGTTGCAATGCCAATATTAATGGATGATTTGCGGATGATATGATAGTCGTCAAGGGACACATTAATGCCCGGGAATTCCTTCAGGGTTTTGGCAACGGCCTCCAGGATCAGTGTTGTAATGGTAAGCTTCTGATTGTATTTTTGCAGGAATTTATCTTTAACCCTATTCCTCCAGATGATCATACCGGTGACATCCGATTCCACGAAAGATGTAACATGAGGGGCCGTCTGCATGGAATAAACCATGTGATCAGCAATGAGCTTCCTCATGCGGTCCATTTCCTCAATGGTTGATTCATCCGAGCCATAGATTTGTTCCCGGCTGATCACATTGTTCTTCGTCCCGGCATTTTTTCCGGAGGTTGTTTCCCGGGGGATTGATGTAGGTTCAGGGACAAGAGGTTCCCTGTTTTCCAGGTATGCCAGGAGGTCTGCCCTGGTGATCCGGCCTCCCAGTCCGGTTCCCTGGACCATCTCCAGCTCCGTGGGACTTACATTATGGTCTCTTGCCATTTTCCTGATCACCGGCGACAGGAAGGCATAATAGGACAGGTTCCTGGTTTCAAATACCTGTTTGGTGGCCGCTTTTTTCTCCTGCCGTTGCCCGGCATCTTCAGCTGCCGGTATTTCAGCATCTTCCCTGTTCAGGTTTTCGGGAGACTCGCCCTCACTTTCTGTTCCGGTCGAGATGAGGGCTATGACCTGGCCTACTTTTGGTACATCTCCCTCAACGCTCAGAATTTTCTGAATGATACCGGTCCCCGGAGAAGGTATCTCACTATCCACTTTATCCGTAGCAACTTCAACCACAGGGGTATCTACCTCAACCCTCTCTCCCTCCCGGACAAGCCAGCGGGTGATCTCGGCTTCAATGATCCCTTCTCCCATTGCTGGTAATATGATCTCGATCTGTGCCATTTTCGCTATCAGGCGTGGTTAAAAATAAAAAAAAGTTTCAGGGCAAACTTATAAAACAGGATCTTTCCTTCCTATTTGGCGGAAATTCCGCAGCAGGATCATGATATCGGTAAATACGCTGTAATTTTTTACGTACATCATATTCAGGTTAGCCAGGGTAGCCTCACTTGCATTTTCACTACCCAGTGCGTCAGACGGAAAAAGGATCCCTGGCTTTATGGTTGGCAGGTTCAGGTGTTCCGGGTCCGGGTGAAAACCGACCCATGAGTACCTTCCGGTAAGAACCCTGAAGATATTAACCAGGGCCTGCGCGGGATGCTTCACCATGAACACAAGGATGGGTGTGCCTGCAAGCAGGATTATTGAAGATGCTACATCGAAGAATTTTTTGTTTCGCCTGTTTGCCGGTTTATTAATGGATTCAAAATCAATAAGATAGAGATCGCCCGGTGTATTGATAGAATGGCTGCCTATAATTGACAGGCTCTCCGGAGGGGCAATCTTGTATTCTACCCTGCCATTGGTCAAAAGCATCATCTTGCGGATGATATCCTGGGAAGAGATATCCCTTGCACAGAAAATAATCTCGTCTACATGATTGATCTTAATGATCTCCTGCAACTGGTCAATATGTCCCAGGTAACTGTCATCATCATTCACCTCTGGATACACAAAACCAAGGATTTGTCCCGTTGCCCCTGCCTTCTGAAACATCGATTCGACACGCCTGGATTCATCCTGTTTCCCGATAATGATGATTTTCTTGTTTCTTTTCAGCTCAAACCGGAAACCGGTAATCCGGGAAAAATGGAACAGCAGGCTGATCAGGTAACCTGATATCATGGTCCAGACAGCTCCCATGAGCAGAAGGGCCCTGGAGAAACGCAGGGATTCGGGGAGCAGGGCATAGATCACGAGTATGACCAGTGTCCCTGTAAAAATCCCCTTGAAAATGCGGGTGGGTTTTGCAGGTGTGTCATAGGCACCTGAAAAAAACATGGAAATGAGCCAGATGAGGATGTATATCGGAACAACAATGGTCATGTATTCGCCGGGATACTGGGAATTGCCCTGGAACTTGTACAGTTCCCATACCGGTTTGATCAGGTAAAAGCCAATGTAGATGAGAACGGCCTGGAACACCGGCAGGGAAAAATCCCTCAGAAAACGCCTGAACAGTGCCAGGAGAGCCCGGAAGTAAACAGCCAGGTTAATGATGGCTGCATAGCTTTTGGCCATCTTCCTGGAAAAGTGCTTCCGGGCAAATTTGATCATGGCCTTGTAAAAGGTAAGCACATAGTTCAAAGAGCCTTTTTTGGTACTTTCCCCCTTATAGTGGATGATGGTGGATTCCGGGTAGTAGATGTTCTTGTAACCTGCATTCAGCAAACGATAGGACATATCAATATCTTCTCCGTACATAAAAAAATCCTCGTCCAGCAGTCCCACTTCATCCAGTGCTGATTTGCGCAGCATCATGAAGGCACCGCAGAGGATCTCAACCTGGTGGATCCGGTCTTTGTCCAGATAGCCGAGGTGGTACCTTCCGAAAACCCGGGACCTGGGAAAGAGCCTTGAGAGTCCGAATATCTTAAAAAATGCCACCCTGGGTGTTGGCAGGCTTCTTTTTGATTCCGGCAGAAAATCACCCTTCCCGTCGATCATCTTGACCCCGAGTCCGCCGCTATCCGGATGCTCATCCATATACCCGACACATTTGATAAGCGTATCTTCCTCGATGACTGTATCCGGATTCAGCAGGAGAACGTACCTTCCGCTTGATTTTTTAATGGCCTGGTTGTTGGCCACAGAGAAACCAAGGTTCTGATCGTTGCGGATCAGGATTACATCCGGAAATTTTTCCTGCACCATAGCACAGGAACCGTCCACGGAATTATTATCAACCACAAAAACCTCAGTTTGTAAGTCCCCGCATGCACGCTGCACTGAATGCAGGCACTGCTCCAGGAAGTACTTGACGTTATAGTTGACAATGATAATGGAAAGATCCATAGAACGGGGCCAAAAATTAAAGGGTTATATGTTTAAACGATCAGAATACATCATTAAGTATTATCTGGTTGCGGGTCAGGTCTTCCATTTCTTCCCTTTTTCTGATCAGGTAATCCCGCTGTTTGTGCACCATGACTTCAGCCGGCCTGTATCTGGAGTTGTAATTGGATGACATGGCATAACAATAGGCACCCGCATTTTTAAAAGCCAGTATATCCCCTTCGGAGATCTCTGTAATTTTCCGGTTCCAGCCAAAAGTGTCGGTCTCACAAATATAGCCTACGACAGTATATATCCGTGTTTTTTTTCCTCCGGGATTGGAAACATTAATGATCTGGTGATAGGCATCATAAAACATAGGCCGGATGAAATGGTTCATGCCTGTGTCCAATCCGGCGAACACGGTTGCGGTGGTGTGTTTGATCACATTGACCCTGGCCATGAAATAACCCGCCTCGCTGACCAGGAATTTTCCCGGCTCAAAGATCAGGGTCAGATCCTTGCCGTATTCACTGCTGAACTTATTGAAACGCTTCGAGAGGCTTTTCCCGAATGATTCTATATCAGTGAAGTTATCCCCTTCCCGGTAGGCTACTTTGAAACCGGATCCGATATCAATGTAGTCCAGGTCCTTGAAATGACTGGATGATTCAAGGAGGATCTCGATACCGCGCAGAAATACATCCACATCAAGTATGTCTGATCCTGTATGCATATGTATTCCTTCCACCTTCATTTTATTGGTTTCGATAATCCGTTTCACATGTGGCAGCTGGTATATTGAGATACCAAATTTTGAATCGATATGGCCGGTAGATATCTTCTGGTTACCTCCTGCCATGATATGCGGGTTGATACGTATGCAGATCGGAACTTCCTCCCCGTGCTGATGTCCGAATTGCTCGAGCATGGAAATGCTGTCTATGTTAATCCTTACACCCAGGTACACTGACTCGTTGATCTCTTCAAGGGATACGCAGTTGGGCGTATACAGGATATCCCTGGGATCATAACCTGCCTGGAGTCCCAGGTCCACCTCCTGAATGGAAACCGCATCCAGTCCGGATCCAAGGCCTTTGAAAAACCTGAGCACATTGATATTGGTCAGTGCCTTACAGGCATAATTTATCTTTATCCGGGGACCTTTAAAAGCCTTTTCAAGGCGTTTGTATTGCATCTCCATCCTTGAAGTATCATAGACGTAAAGAGGAGATCCGTACTTTTCGATGAGATCACAGACAGGTACACTGTCAATTACATACTGGTTATTAAAAAGTTCCATGTTCAGCCGATTATTGTAATAACAAATTTAAGATGGATTCCGGAAACAAAAAATCCGGGTCAGGCGAGGTCCTGTTTTCGGCCTGAAAAGATTACCTCGAAAGGTGTTCTGTCGATGATGGACCGTCCCAGTGTAATCTCATCTGCATACTCCAGTTCGTCACCGATGGCTACCCCGCGGGCCAGTGTGGTAACCCTGATTGGATATGTCTGGAGTCTTTTATAAATATAGAAATTGGTCGTATCTCCTTCCATGGTTGTGCTGAGTGCCAGGATCACCTCATCTGTTTCGCCTGATTTGATACGTAGCTCGAGCTGGTCAATAGTCAGATCAGCGGGTCCCACTCCGTCAATCGGAGAGATGATCCCGCCAAGCACATGGTATAGCCCCTTATACTGGTTGGTGCCCTCGATAGCCATTACATCCCTGATGTTTTCAACGACACAGACCTGTTCCCTGGAACGGTTTGGATTCGAGCAGATCTGGCAGACCTCGGTGTCGGATATATTCTGACAGATTTCGCAGTGATGAATGTTTTTCTTAAGTTCGATCATGGCGTTCCCAAAGCTTTCCACATCTTCTTTTTCCTGCTTTAGAAGGTATAGCACAAGCCTGAGAGCCGTTTTGTTGCCAATGCCGGGCAGGGCGGCAAATTCCCGGACAGCCTGCTCCAGTAGTTTTGACGGATAATTGTGGAATGCTGACATGATATCAGGTTTCAGGACCTTTCCAAAAATAACACCAAATTTCTCATCAGGCAATTTTTTTATTTATTTGTATAATAATTCCTTCATCGGAAGGATAAATTGAAATTATGACCCCATTCCTCGTCCTGACAGTAATCCTGCTGTATTTCGCCCTGATCCTGGTCATTTCCCAGGTGACGGGCCGCCATGCCGACAATGCCTCTTTTTTTATTGGCAACAGGAGGTCGCCCTGGTATGTCGTAGCCTTTGGAATGATCGGTGCCTCCCTTTCGGGGGTGACGTTCATTTCCCTACCAGGCTGGGTGGGGGACAGCCAGTTCTCTTATATGCAGATTGTCCTGGGTTACCTGCTGGGTTATTTTATCGTTATTCAGATATTACTGCCGCTGTACTACAGATTGAACCTGACCTCTATTTATACATACCTGGAAGGCCGTTTCGGTTGGCGCTCCTACAAGACGGGGGCTTCCTTCTTCCTGATCTCAAGGGTTATGGGAGCCTCTTTTCGCCTTTTCCTGGTTGCCAATGTATTACATATCAGCGTTTTCAGCAGTTGGAATATACCCTTCTGGGCAACGGTTGTGATCACCATCCTGCTGATCTGGCTGTATACTTTCCGGGGAGGGATCAAGACCATTATCTGGACAGACACCCTGCAAACCCTGTTTATGTTACTGGCGGTAATTGTCACCGTTGTATTGATCGCTCAGGAGCTGGATCTGAATTTTGCCGGACTGGCCAGAGAGGTAGCGCAATCTGATTATTCCAGGATTTTCTTTTTTTCGGACTGGAAAGCAGAGAATCATTTTATCAAACAAGTACTTAGCGGGGTGTTTATAGTTGTTGTTATGACCGGGCTCGATCAGGATATGATGCAAAAGAATCTATCCTGCAGGAACCTGAAGGATGCAAAGAAGAATATGTACTGGATGAGTATTGCCCTGGTCCCGGTAAATTTACTTTTCCTTTCACTGGGCGCCCTTTTATTCATATTTGCTACCCGTCACTCCATTCCTTTACCTGAGCAGTCTGATGATCTGTTCCCACTTATTGCAACAAGGGGTTACCTGAGTCCCATCGTCAGCATTTTTTTCATCATTGGCTTGGTGGCGGCTGCCTATTCAAGTGCCGACAGCGCACTTACCTCCCTGACAACCTCCTTCACAGTGGATATAATGAATGGTTCCAGCTTGCCCGAAAAACAGCTGCAGCGTATGAGGAAAATGGTCCACATTGGTATCTCTTTGGTCTTGCTGGTGGTTATCCTGGTATTTAAACTGATCAACAACCAGAATGTGATCAGCGCAATTTTCACGGCTGCAGGTTATACCTATGGTCCTTTGCTGGGTTTCTACAGTTTTGGCCTGTTTACAAAATACCGGGTCCGGGATCGTTGGGTGCCGGTGATTGCCATTGCCTCACCCATAATATCATACATCATCAGTTCTCATTCCGAATCCTGGTTCAACGGCTACCAGTTCGGCTTCGAACTATTGATCATGAATGGCCTGTTAACCTTCCTCGGAATGCTGATGATCAGAAAACGGTAATGTAATAGAATTAGGATATTAAACCGTCGCTGAATTTTGTGGCAGTAACAACAAAATGTAGGCTCCTTGTTTTATATCCAATTACTGTTTTCTGATTATTCGCTGAAATCTGTGGTTCCTTTGCCGACGGAATAGATCTCTGTAAGCAGGTGATCGTAAGTTTCGTAGAGCTTACGGCGCTTCAGTTTTGCAGTTGGTGAAAGCTCACCGGATTCTGCAGTCCATTCCTCCTCGACGAGCCGTATCCTTTTGATCCTTTCATGTTCGGAAAGTTCCTTGTTCAGTTCCTTGATTTCCTGCTGAACACGATCCTGTACATCATCGCGGGATATCAAGTCCTGGTGGTCCCTGAATTTAATATCATGCCTGGATGCCCATTCATGGAGGAAAGGGAAATTAGGAGATATCAGGGCAGAGGCAAATTTTTCATTTTCGCCCACTACCATGGCCTGTTCAATAAAAATGGATTCTTTCAGTTTGTTTTCGATGACCTGGGGTGCGATGTATTT
>DAOUVF010000060.1 GCA_030667765.1 Bacteroides sp. | reverse complement strand
GTGTAGATGCCAACATTAATATATCCATACAGGCCCTGCTCCTTGCTGTAGGCTCCCCAGTAATCTGTCATGGTACCCTCGCTTTCGATATATGGTTTGCCAGGTATTTTTTCACTGTGATGAAGGGCCAGGTCAGCATTGGAAGGTGGATTATCCCTGGAATTATAACCGATCATTATGGTTGGATCAACCTTTTTTCCTGCCATGATCATCCGGGAGATATCAAAGCCCATTTCCTTATGGGCCATCCCCTCATTGTCGGGATCCACAAAGACATTTCTGTAATTATTCTCAGAGAGCCATCTGACAGTATTTGCAACGGCATTCTCTGCATCCATCTGGTTCCAGTTGTCCCATTTTCCTTTGGAATTCCCCCAGTAAAGGCAGCCGACAAGTACGACCATGTTACGTTCATCACAGACTTCAATAATTCTTGCCATTCTTTCGAGATATTCAGGATTCAGTGATGCATCTTCATTGTATCCCTTAACATCACCGAACCTCGATCCCATAAAAAATACACTGATCGTATTGATTCCATAAGATTTATAAGCATCCAGATGATTAATCAGATCATCCGCAATCTCATCGGTCAGGAGAGAATTTGAGCACCGGAGCCCGATGACCTGGATCTCCCTGTCATTTATAAAGGTCCCGGAACCACGGACTGAAAAGATATTTTGAGCTCCCAGAGAGCAAAAGACAGCGAGCAGACAGATGATGGAGTAAAGTTCTTTCATGATTAATTCGTACTTTATTCGGGTTGAATTTTTATTTAAATTTATAGTTTTCCTAATAATGAGAACAAGGTTATTGATTTTATTAGTACTGACGATGGTTTTTAGGCCGGGAGGAAGCCAGGTGATAAAGTTTGACTTCGAAAAAGTAGCGGTAGAAAGCGGCTTCCGTATGGATGGATACTGGGTATGGGGTGGATCAATGATAAGGGTGGATTCAACGTATCATTTATTTGCATCCCGCTGGGTAAAGAAAATGGACTTTCCCCGGGAATACAGGTTCGATTCTGAGATTGTCCGGGCCACTTCAACATCACCCACGGGACCATTCACGTTTGAGGGGGTTGTCATCGGAGAGCGGGATAGCTCCTACTGGGATGCGAATATGGCACATAATCCAACCATCCATAAGATCGGGGATGAATATGTACTGTTCTATATTGGAAGCGATTTTACCACCTACCGTGAAAATAGTGAGTATTTACTCCGCCTGGTTGGATATGCCAGCTCCAGGTCAATCGAGGGACCATGGGAACGCTCTGACGAACCCATCATCAGGGAGGAATCCAACAATCCTGCAGTATTGATTGAAGACTCCCGTGTTTTATTGTTGTTCCGGGATGCACCGTTGAGGATTATTATGGCTGAGGCAGATCATTACAAAGGACCTTATGAGATTGTGAACGATAATGTCTGGCCCGAATGTAAACTGGAAGATTTTTATCTCTTCAAATCCAGGGATCATTATCATTTTGTTTGTGAAGACAATGTTGGCGAGGTAAGCGGCCATGTCCGCTGGGGTGTTCATCTCTATTCAGATAATGGGGTGAATGACTGGAAAAAATATGATCCCGTTGTGGTATATGATCATGATATCAATTATGAGAATGGTCAGACATTACATTGTGTAAGAAGGGAGCGCCCACAGTTACTTATTGAAAACGGGGAGATCACACACCTGGTCACCGGTGTTTATGACGGGAAAAATTCATGGTGCCAGCCAGTGACATTAAAACGAACCATACCACTGGATCCTTGACCATTGATAAATCAAATGGATAATGAAAATAATCGATCTCTCAACGGAACATGAAAATACTTATTTCTGCTGCCTGGAAGACTGGTCGGATGAAATGAAGGAAGCGGGTGACCATAAAGAACGATGGTACGGACGCATGAAAGATAAAGGTGTCAGGGTCAAGCTTGCCCAGGATGATGATGGAATTATCGCGGGAATGATACAATATATGCCAATAGAACATTCTATATTTGAAGGTGAAAACCTGTTTGCGGTTCTTTGTATCTGGGTGCATGGATATAAGGAGGGTGTTGGTGATTATCAGAAAAGAGGTATGGGGACGGCCCTCCTGAAGGCTGCAGAAGAAGATTGCAGGGCACTCGGGACCAATGGATTGGTTGTATGGGGACTGGCAATTCCGGCTTTTATGCGGGCTTCATGGTTTAAGCGGAAAGGCTATAAAGTTACAGATAGAAAAGGGATCATGAGGTTGTTATGGAAGCCGTTTAATGAGCAGGCAGTGCGGCCAAAGATGATAAGATCAAAAAAGAAACCGGAAAAAGGAAAAAAAAAGGTCAATATTACCATGTTCAGAAATTGATGGTGTCCAGCTATGAATCTTGTATATGAGAGAGTCTTGAGAGCTTCGAAAGAATTTGAAAAGAAGGTCAATTTAGAACAGTATGATACTGTAGACAGGGAAGTATTGGATGAATGGGGAATAACAGACGGGTTGTTTATTGATGGCAGGGAAATACGCATGGGACCGCCTCCATCCTATGAAAAGATCAGGAAAAAGATTGAAAAAAGAGCAAGACGAAAGAAATCTCACCAATTAACATAATAAAAAATGAAAATCAAGAACTTATTTTTCGCACTATTACTGGGTATGTTTGTTATCCAGGCCTACCATGTCAGTGGACAGGGATCATCTGTTGACCAGTTTCTGGGAATATGGGCCCTGGACCTGGATTATGAAAGCAGCAATGCCGGATGGATGGAGATCAGACAGGAAGATGGTTACCTCGATGCCTCTGTGCTCTGGCGCGGGGGGAGTGTATATCCGGTTGAATTTGTCTTTACTGCCGAGAACCACCTGATTATAACCCACAGCAATGAATTAATAAGGGAAAAGGACGAATCGGGTGATACTGTCAGAACTCACCGCCAGATATTCTGGTTTGATCTGACCAAAGAGGGAAATGATAAGATCTCGGGGAAAAGATCTTCCCCAAATGAAAATGGGCTTGGAGTTGAGGTTGTATCTTTTACCGGTAAAAGGATACCACCAGTTCCCCCGGCACCGGACCTGGGCAATCTTAAATTTGGCAAAAAGGTCAAGTTATTAAATGGCAAAGATCTTTCGGGATGGGAATTGCTTGAACCAAAATCAGTGAGTGGATGGAAGGTAATTGATGGTGTACTGGTGAATGACCCGGCACAAAAGGAAGGGGAAGAGCATATTCATTATGGGAACCTGCGTACGGTTGAGACTTTTGAAAATTTTAACCTTAAACTGGAAGTAAATGTTCCGAAGGGCAGCAATTCGGGTGTTTACCTGAGGGGTATATATGAGGTGCAGGTTATGGATAGCTATGGAAAACCCCTGGATTCTCACAACATGGGTGCCTTATATAGCAGAATTGTACCATTGGTCGCCGCTGAAAAACCAGCCGGGGAATGGCAGGAAATGGATATCACCCTGTATAAAAGACACTTAACGGTTGTGTTGAACGGCAAAAAGATTATTGATAATCAACCTGTGAAAGGGGTTACCGGGGGAGCCATGACTTCCGATGAATTCATCCCCGGGCCAATATACCTGCAGGGAGATCACGGGAGGGTAAGTTACAGGAATATTGTACTGGCCCCTATCCTGGATTAGATCATATTTTCTGTCACCCGTTTGTAAAGTGCCTGGACCTTTTTCCTGGGATCACCCTCACCAAGGGTTTCCAGGGGAAAGAACCCATGGTAATTCTGTTCGTTAACAATTTTCATGAGTCTTGGGAAATCGGTCGGAACGCTACCCTCATTGGTTTTAATATTTTCCTTAACCTGCCATGTTACAGCATAACGGATTAGTTTTTCAATGTCTTTATATGGGTCGGGGACAGGCAAACTGCCTATATCAAGCATCAATCCGAACCATTCTGAATTAACCTTTTCCATGATATCAATAATGTCTTCAGTGGCAACGATAAAATCATTATGATTCTGGAAGGTGACCATCACCCCGTAGGAAGAGGCAAAATCAGCACATTCCTGGAGGGCGTCGATCACCCATGATTTGATCTCATTACGAGTATGGCCTTCAGGTGATTCCCGTCCCGCAAATACCCTGACATAAGGGGCCCCCAGTTTGGCAGCAGCCACGATCCAGTTTTTCACCAGGTCGATTTCTTTAGCCCGTATTTCAGGATCAGCGCTGGTGAAATCATTCCTGACCCCGGTACCGGTAAGGGCAAGACCCTGGAGGAAGGCCATCTTTTTAATATCGAAGAGTGTTTTATCTTCGGGGACCTCCGGGTATTCAGGAATATAATAGGCAGTAAGGTCAACTCCCATAAATCCGGTCTCTGCAGCAAACTGGAAAAGTTCCTGTAGGCTCATCTCATGGGCGAGCAAAGGCCTGGAGAACGAATAAGCATTCAGGCTTATGGCCGGCCTGATTTTTCCATCATCTCCCATCCCGGGTTTTTCAGGTTTTACAAAACCTGCCATACATGCCAGGGATGAGGTTTTCAGAAAAGTTCGTCTAAACATGGCGTTTTTTTTCAAAGTTATTTAAATATGCATGAATAACTTGAGATTTGCTAAATTTATGGGGACTTGTTATTGGTAATCACTAAACCTGAATTAAAATGAAAAAACCAATATTACTGTTATGTGCAATTGGACTTCTGTTCCTGATTTCATGTAACCAGAATGGAGGATGGGTTGACCTTTTCAACGGAACGGACCTGGAAGGCTGGGAAGTAAAAGGAGCCTCTGAAAGCAACTTCTTTGTCGAGGATGGCATACTCGTGGCTGAAACAAAAATGGGGCTGCCTAACACCTTCCTGGCATCCACAAAAAACTTTGCAAATTTCGAATTGGAAGTTGATTTCAAGGTCGACATAGGGATGAACAGTGGTGTACAGATCCGCAGCGGGGTATATGAAGAACCTGCAACAACGCCATACCTGAACGGGAGGCTTGAAGAAGGCACGCGGGATTGGGAAGTTGGTAAGGTGAATGGTTACCAGATTGAGATCGATCCTTCTGACAGGGCCTGGACAGGAGGATTTTATGAAGAAGGTGGCAGGGGCTGGCTGGTGCCGCTCCATGAGAATGAACAGGCGCGCAAGGCTTTCAAACAGGGTGAATGGAACCATTTCAGGATCATTGCCGACGGGAACCATTTCCAGACCTGGATCAACGGTGTCCAGGCTGTAGAAACCACAGATGATAAAGCCAGCAATGGATTCATAGCGCTTCAGCTCCATAGTATAAAGAATGAAGACCAATTAGGTTTAAGAGTACTTTGGAAAAACATTAAGATCCATGAACTGGACTAAGTCAATAGAGACTGGGTTGAGGTTACTGAGCCTGTGCAGCCCTTTTGTATTTATATTGCTGTTATTGCCATCATGCAATCAGGAGAAGCCGTCTCCGAATAAATTCGACACATATATTGAAGCAAAGGATCCCAGTCCAGATACTGGTGCTGACTGGGAGGCAGTTGAACCCGGACTACATGCCACCGTGGGATCCATTGATGTGCGCTATCTGAAAAGCTGCATCCCCGGACTTCCACCAACTATTGAATGGCAAGGTACAGCCTGGAAGGGGGAAAAGGTATCCGCCCAGTTAGTATTATGGTCGAAAGATCCTGTCGCAAAGGTCGGGTGCATCTTTTCGGACTTCATTTCGGAGCAAGGGCAGAAGCTATCGTCCGAAGTTGCCAGGGCCAGGTTTGTCAGGTATGTACTCACGGATGAATTTGCCGAAGGTTGCAGTAAACGTTCGCCAGAGGACTATCCCGTATATCTGTCGCCTGATGCCCTCGATAATGCGTCCTGCTATGATATGGAAGGAAAAAGTGCCCGCCCTGTCTGGATCACCATGCAGGTGCCCTCTGATGCAGTGCCGGGGATATATTCCTCTACAATGCAACTGAATGCTCAGGGCCATGACAAACAGGAATTTCAGTTCCGTTTAGAAATATTGTCCCAGTTGCTGCCTCCGCCATCGGAATGGAAGTTTCACCTCGACCTCTGGCAGCATCCATTGGCCATAGCCAAGATATACCAGCTGGAGCCCTGGTCCCCGGAGCACTGGGAAGTTTTGAGGCCTTATGCAAAAATGCTTGCTGACGCCGGACAGAAAGTGATTACAACATCTATAATCGAAAAGCCATGGGGTACACAGACAGAGTGGGGATTCGAATCAATGATTCAATGGATAAGAAAAACCGATGGGAACTGGGTATATGATTATGCCCTTTTTGACAGCTATATACAGTTTATGATGGATATGGGAGTGAACAGGCAGATCAATTGCTATTCATTGATACCGTGGTCAAATAAACTGATATATTACAATGAAGAAACTGCTCAAAATGATACAGTGGAAATCGAAGCCGGTTCTCCATCTTTCATTGAAATGTGGACGCCTTTCCTGAAAGATTTCGCGATCCACCTGGAAGAAAAGGGATGGCATAAGATCACCAATTTTGCCATGGATGAACGAGATGGGGAGTCGATGCAGAAAATGCTTGGCATGATGGACGAGCTGGCGCCGAATTTCGGCATTGCCCTGGCAGACAGCCGTACAGCCTATAAGCTTTTCCCCGACAAGATCAAGGACCTGAGTGTATCCTATACGCATGTTATGATTGATAAGGAAGACATTGAATACCGGCAATCAAAGGGATACCCAACAACATATTATGTCTGCTGCGTGGACGAATTCCCCAATACCTTTACATTTTCTCACCCGGTAGATGCGGTTTACCTGGGCTGGTATGCCACGGCTGCGGGTTATGATGGGCTTTTGCGATGGTCATTTACCAGTTGGGTCAAGGATCCCTTGCATGATTCCCGCTTCAGGCGCTGGCCTGCAGGTGACACCTACATGGTCTATCCGGGAGCCCGAAGCTCAATCCGCTATGAACGCCTGGTTGAAGGTATTCAGGATGCTGAAAAGATAAGGATACTCAGAGAACAATTAAAGAATGCAGATACAGAGGCAGCCGAACTGAAATTAATGTTGCTAAATGAAACCGTGGCCAGGTTTAACAGCATTGGCCGGCCGGAGAATGCCGAAGCATTAATGTATCAGGGTAAAAAAGTCCTGGAAGAGCTTTCCAGGTAATACTTAATGGGAAAGACATCACTTTCATTATCAGATATTGAAATAAACTTCCATAATAAACATCAGGCACTTTTTATTTGGATGAGGTCTTTATTTTTATTTATCATTCTTTTTTCAATTTTGGGATCGTGTGTATTTCAAAGTAAAAAATACTACTTTGCCACATCAGATCAAAGTTCAACATACTACCTGGTTGGCAAGGAATTATCTGTTTTTCTCAATTCTGAATTTAACTGGAAACTCCAGGTATTAAAAGGAGAAGAATTTAATTCCATCAATAATTGTCGAAAATTGCTGTCAGGTGAGGTAGATTTTGCATTTGCCCAGAATGATATATCAATCAATGATATTTTAGATAATGATACAATTTACACGGTTTCTGAAATAAGAACTGTTATACCGGTATATTCTGAACTTGTATTTATTATTTACCCCGACTCCTTACCTGAACCAGAAAATCTTGAAAATTTATTATATGATAGAAATGTTGGGATTGGAATGCGCGGAAGTGGATCAGCATTTTTGTTGCTGGAATTATTTGAAAATTTTGGAATTGATACAACACGGTTTCACTTGGTTTATTGCGATCCTGATGAGAATAGATTAGATAATCCAAACATCGAGATAAGCTGTTTGTTAACTGGTCTCAATAATCCAAGAATTGAAGAAATGATCATGAGTCAAAACGGCAAATTATTTAGTTTGGGAGATATTAATCTGATCAATATTGCATCTTCTGTAGATGGGTTTTGTCTGAATTATCCACGGGCCCGGCCTTTTATAATTCCTAAAAACAGCTATAACAATAAACCGGATAAACCAATTTTAACTATCGCAATTGATGCAGTTTTATTGACGAGAGCCAACGTGAATGAGCGTCATATTTATGAAATGCTTGAGGCTATTTTCAACAATGTACAAAGTTTAGGCAATCGAGATTGGCTTTTATTCATGTTAAATGAAAATTTTGATCGGTTGCACATGAATTTTCCTTTACATAAGGGAACAATTAACTATCTCGATAGAAATCAACCTTCTTTTTTTGAAAGATATGCTGAACTCGCAGGGGTGATTTTTTCAATTATGATCGTCATTTTTGGAGCGATAGCATCGCTTAATCAGCGGATGAAGCGAAAGCGTAAAGACCGGATAGATATTTATATACAAAAAGCACTTGATATCGAAAGCAAGATGGAGTTAGATGAACATGTGATCAATCCAATTGATTTGATATCAAAGCTTAATGAATTAAAACGGAATGCTTATGTTCAACTTATAAATGAAAAGTTTTCTGCAAATGAAAGCTTTAATATTTTCATTAATTTAGTAAATGAAATCATTAAAAAGATTCAAGTTAAAGTTAACTCACAAGATCAAGTGAAATGAATTTTAATCGGAGTTCCAGTATTGATCATCGGGTTAGCGAATCTTTTCTTTGCAATGAACCTGAGGAATTTGGAGTAGGGCGATTTTATAAAAAAATGCTGAGAGGGAAAATTAACGGGGTGCCCTTTCGAACTGCAGTTCCGTATCTTTGTTTGCCAATGAAACAAATTTGCAATTGCTAGGGTATGTAATTCGGAAGGAACTATCCGGCAATACAGAATGACTATTTTGATTTTCATACTGGCCGGTGCACTCTATTAATCCACCGGGGGAATAACGGGTAACCCTTAACTGCGATTTTTGAACCTCAAAAACAAACCAGGAGCCTGCACCTTCTCCACTCAGCCATTGAGCATTTTCCGGTATTTTTGAATCTCTTGGAGGTGGCTGAAGGGTAGTTTTAAGTGTTTTATTATCGAGTTTATGTGTGGGATAAAAGAGGGTACCATTCAATTGATCGGGTAGAAACAAACTATGTTCAAGCGAATTGACATTGTTCATCGGTGTCGGGGTAAACCAAACCAGGAACTTCAAACGGAACCTGTATTTCCAATGGGGCTTCCCTGCCCGGATAACCGTATTGACAAACCTCGAACAATTGCTGCCCATGCTTCGGAATGGTCCGTAAGGTATTGGGCTCGCCTGCTGCATCTGGGTTGCCTTTTCAAATGCAGCATTGAAATTCACCGGGGAATAGGAAGCATACAATTCCCCTTCCCCATGGCAAGCCTTGTTATTTTTCAGTTCAGAGATTATTTCTCTAAAATTCAAAATAGATCTGTTATCGACAGAAATCACAGGAGTAGTTACCATCCTGAGTTCGTGGTCCGTCTCTGCGCTTCGTACCCGTCCATACTGAAAAGGAGCATGGTATCTTCCAAAATCAAAATAATGGCATTTTTTGTTTTCAGTGTCAATCAATACTACTGCGGCATGACCTACCCTGTAGTAATGATTCAGATTTATGCCCATCCAGAGTGTCAGAGGATCATACCAGGATCCGGGTTGCTTGCAGAAAGTTTCTGGCCAAGCAATCGCAATGGCAAATCCGGTAATTTTTTTTCTGGCACTCATGGTTTTATTTTAGATAATTTATTCCCTAACACTTTAATTATCGCGATAACGAATGGTAGAATAAGCTACCCCGAAATCTTTATCTATCAAATCCGGTAATCCAGTGGCAATTAATCCAGCCTTGATAAGCGCCTGATGATGGATGCTATGTTCAATGCAATAGGCTAGTTCCCTTCCCACTGAACTTTTAACAGTATTAGTGGTGTTGCCATCTATGGTATAGTCAGCTTCCAGCATCACAGAATCCTCTTCATTAATGAGACGTATAGCTGGTATTAACAGGTTAATGGTATCCTTTGCGAACGTAAGATTGTTTTCTATACGGGGATTCCGCTCACGTTTATCATAGCTTATGCTACCGGTGAACGATCCGGAAACCAGCAGCAGGTAGAACTCAAGTATATGCCTGATATGCTGGCCAATGGTTGCCCCTGTAAGAATATTGTTTTCCCTTGTGTAATCTGACTCATTGATGGAGTTTAACAGGCTCATCAATTGCATTAAATTTTCTTTTGCTGTTTCTTTCATGAATTGTATTCTATGATTTTGCTAAATAGTCGCGGAAGGACAAGAAACCTGACAGAAAATGATTGTTTTTTTGAAAAGGATAATCAGACCAGGCTCACATCTGTAATAATCTCCAATAAGGCAGTTCCCCTGTGGTTCAATGTATTTTTTATCGCATCATCCAATTCATTTTTCCGGGTAACCCTGATTCCGAGTGCTCCACAACCATTCGCGTAGGATGTAAAATCAGGGTTGTGCAGGTCGGTGGCAAATACATCAAATCCTCCGGAACGCTGCTCTTTTGAAATTTTTCCAAGCTCAGAATTATTAAGGAGGATTAGCTTTATATCCATATTGTATTTCACAGATGTTGAAAGTTCGGCCATGTACTGGGCAAATCCACCGTCACCTGCTACAGCTATTACCGGACGTTTGCCTTTTGTAGCCGACCATGCACCCAGCGCCGCAGGGAATGCAAAGCCAATCG
>DAOUVF010000198.1 GCA_030667765.1 Bacteroides sp. | reverse complement strand
GGCACGTCCCTTGTTGATTCCTGAGTTCTTGATCTCAATGACTTTGTCCCCGTCCATGATCTCCAGGTTAAGGTTGGCAACCAGGGCTTTGAGCTCATCCTTAAGCTCCCATGAACGCTGGTCTCCAAGGTCCGGGTCAGTGTCCCGGTAATGCCAGACCAGGGAGTAGTTCTTTGTTTCAATAAAAGACCGGGGTGTACGGTCAACATAGAATTCCAGAATGGGACGGATGATCTCCATCCAGTCTTTGTCAATCTGTTCGATCATGCTGAATTCAGAATCCGGCTCCCGGGACCAGACACCGTGTTCGGCGACAATGTCGATGGACCATTCTTCGGGTGGGAACCATTTGCCCAGGGTCTCTTTGTCCCGTCCCGAAATAATAACAAGCTTATTTTTCTTGTTCCCGGAGAGTGTTCTCAGAATTCTGTAGAGCGAATCATCTGGATTTACTTTTTGCGGATCCTTATCAAATCCCATCAGTGTCCCGTCATAATCAAGGAATAGAATCCTGCGATCAGCATCCTGGTAGCTGCTGGCTATATTCTGCATTAACTTGCCGGTGAATTTACGGGCAAGTTTGGTCTTCTGTATCTCTCTAACCTGCTTCAGGCTTTGGAAGAAATCATTGGCCCAGCGTTCCACGTTATAATTTTTCAGACGCTCGCACAACACACGGTTACTCCTGATCTGGGCCTCTGCAGGCATCTCCAGGGCGCAATGGATAGACTCACTGATTTCAAGGTGGTTATTGGGATTAACAATCAGGGCTTCGGCAAGTTCTTTTGAAGCTCCTGCCATTTCCGAGATGATAAGTACACCTGTACGATCTTCCCGGGTGGCCAGGTATTCCTTGGCGATAAGGTTCATCCCGTCCCGGATCGGTGTGATCAGTGCAATGTCGGACTGGCAGTAGAGCTCCATTCTCTCATGGAAGTCAAGCTGCCGGTAAAAGTATAGCACCGGCATCCAGTTCAGTGAACCGAAGGTCGAATTAATGCGGCCCACAAGCTCATCAAGATCCCGTTTGAGGGTTTTGTACTGTTCCATTGATTCTCTGGAAGGCATGACAAAGAAAAGCAGGCTGACCCGTTCATGAAATTCCGGGTAGGATTGAAGAAATAATTCAAATGCTTTCAGGCGGACAGTAATCCCCTTGGTGTAGTCGAGGCGGTCGATGGACAGGATGATCTTTTTATCACCACCGGTGAATGTCTGGTTCAGAAGCTCCCTGGTGAGTCCACTGGCATGCTCTTCCAGACAGATGCACTTACCACCTTCGGAAAACTTTTTATAGTCAATGCCCAGAGGGAAGAAATCAACTTTTACGATCCTTTCTTCGAGGTGGATACGGTTGAAAACAGAATCGAATCCAAGCAACCGCGTTACACAGCTTAAAAAATGCCTTTCGTAATCATAGGTATGAAAACCGACCAGATCTGAGCCCAGGAGTCCCTCAAGAATCTCATTTCTCCATGGCAGCAGCCTGAAGATCTCATACGAGGGGAAGGGGATATGCATAAAGAAACCTATGGATACCAAAGGGAATTTTTTACGGATCATTTCCGGAAGCAACATCAGGTGATAGTCATGAATCCATACCCGGTCACCCACTTTCAGCAAAGGCAGTACCTTTTCCAGATAAGCCTTATTGACCTTTTCATATGTCTCCCAAAGTTCTTCCCTGTAGATTGCATTCTGAGTGAAATAATGGAAAAGAGGCCAGATGGTACGGTTGCTGAACCCATTGAGAAAATGCTCATGTTCTTTCTTGTCAAGGAAAACAGGATAACAATTATTTTCACTGTAGGCTTCGGTGAATTTCTCTCTGTCTGAGGGTGATAATTCTTCCCGGTTTAATTCCGGCCTTCCTACCCATATTGTCTTCTGTGCTTCATAAAACGATTCGAGTCCACTGGTGCGGGCATGTGATTTTTGAGTCGTCAGGTAAGTGTTGTTCCTGTCGTATTCCAGCATAATGGGAAGTTCATAAGAAATGATAACCAGTTTGCTCATGTATCCTTCCGTATTGATTATTTTTTTATTTTGAGGTATTGTCAATATAGTCTCTTTCCACCTATAATCAAAATTTTAAAAACATGGACAAGCATCTTTTTACTGCTGTAATATTTGATCTTGACGGTGTGATCACCCAGACTGCACTGGTCCATTCAACTGCCTGGAAGGAGATGTTTAATGCTTTTCTCAGATCACGTGAAGAAAAGCATGGTGAACCTTTTCGTGAGTTTACCCACAACGATGATTACCTGCCTTATGTGGATGGCAAACCGAGATATAAGGGGGTGGCCTCTTTCCTGGAATCAAGAAATATCACTATTCCATTTGGCGACCCTTCAGATCTTCCCGAGGCGGAGACAGCTTGTGGATTGGGAAACCGGAAGAATTTGGTGTTCAATGAGATACTGGACAGAGATGGGGTTAAAATTTACGATTCAACGGTAGACCTGATCCATGAACTCAGGAAGGAAGGAATCCGGATCGGTGTGGCTTCATCAAGCAAGAATTGCAGGCCGGTGCTTGAGGCCGCGGGACTCCTGCATCTCTTTGAAACCCGGGTTGACGGGATTGTCTCGGCTGAATTGGGACTACAGGGGAAGCCGGAACCTGATATTTTTACTACAGCCTGCGATAACCTGGGCGTGGATTATGATACGTCCGTGATCGTGGAAGATGCAGTCAGTGGTGTTCAGGCGGGCCGTGCGGGGAACTTTGGACTCACCCTTGGCATTGCCCGCGAAGAAAACACCAGGGAATTACTGATCAACGGTGCGGACATCGTTATTGAAGATATGACCGAACTTGGTGGAATAGCCGGGATTGACCGTTGGTTTGAAACGGGACTCGACCGGGATTGTTGGTCAATTGTCTACCATGACTATGACCCGGGGAAGGAAAAATCCAGGGAAACGCTGCTGGCAGTGGGGAACGGTTATTTCGGTACACGTGGCGCCATGGAAGAATGCGCTGCCGGTGAAAACAATTATCCTGGCACTTATATGGCCGGCATGTTTAACCGCCGCACATCAAAGGTGGGTGACCGGGATATCGAGAACGAAGATTTCGTCAACTGTCCAAATTGGCTCCCGGTTACTTTCCGTATTGATGACGGAAACTGGATGGATCCCAATAAGCTCAGGATACTTAGCATCGACCGGAGGATGTCCTTTAGGGACGGACTTCTGTCAAAAGAGATGCTTGTTGAGGATTCCCGGGGAAACAGAACCCGTATTGAGTCCTCCAGAATAGCAAGTATGGACGATATGCATATCGCAGCTCTCAGGTATACCATTGAACCACAAAACTATTCCGGTAAGATCAGCATCCGTTCCATACTCGACGGCAATCTGATAAATGACGGAGTAGCGAGATACCGGCAGCTGAACCAGCAACATCTCGATCCTATGGAACAGGGAGGGGACAAGCAATCCCAGTATCTGCTGGTAAGGACAAGCCAGTCCGACATTGAGATCGCCCTTGCAGTTAGGCTCAGAGTATTTCTCGACCAGTCTGAACAAGAGAATGACTTCCTGCATGTCACTTCAGATGGTAAGGTAGAATCGGATATAGAATTGCAGGTCAAAGAAGGGCAGTCCCTCACCCTCGAAAAATCCGTTACTATCTATACTTCCAGGGAGACCGGTCCGGGACTCAGCCTTCAAACCGCCCGGGAACGTCTTGGCCAGATCGATGGCTTTGAAAAGATCTACTTCATGAGTACAGGCAAATGGGAGGAAATATGGAAGGAGGCGGATATCCGGGTTACTGGGGACAGGTTCGCACAAAAGATGCTCCGTATGCATATTTACCATCTGCTCGTGACTGCTTCACCCCATAATGTTAAACTGGATGCAGGGATCCCCGCAAGGGGATTGCACGGGGAGGCTTACAGGGGACATGTTTTCTGGGATGAGCTTTACATTCTGAACTTCTTTAGCCTACACTTTCCGGATGTTGTTAAATCTGTCTTGATGTATCGTTACCGGAGGATAGGAGAGGCCAGGAAATATGCAAAAGAAAATGGTTTTACAGGAGCTATGTATCCATGGCAGAGTGGCAGTGACGGCCGCGAGGAGACCCAGGTTGTACACCTGAATCCTGTCTCGGGGGAATGGGGATCCGATTACAGCTCCCTGCAGAGGCATGTATCCCTGGCTATTGCTTATAATGTCTGGTATTATTACTGGATCAATATGGATGAGGAATTCCTTACCAGGGAAGGAGGGGAGATGCTTTTCGAGATCTGCAGGTTCTGGGCCGGCAAATGTGAAAAGGATGATGAGACAGGGAAATATTCCATCTCTAAGGTCATGGGACCGGATGAGTTCCATGAGCACTTACCCGGAACGGATGAAGGGGGACTGAAAAACAATGCCTATACCCACCTTATGGTGGCATGGATGCTTGGGAAAGCTACAGGTTTTCTGCGAAGCATCCCGGAAAAGCAAATTAGGGGACTCAAAACCAAGATAAACCTTGGGGATGAAGAAATTGCTGAGTGGGAAAACATAAAGGACAAACTGACTATCCATATAAACAATGAAGGAATACTCGAACAGTTTCAGGGGTATTTCAGCCTAAAGGAACTGGACTGGGATGCTTACAGGGAGAAATATGGTGACATTAACAGGATGGACCGCATACTGAAGTCCGAAGGGATGTCCCCTGACGATTATAAAGTCGCCAAACAGGCCGATACGTTGATGGCATGGTTTAACCTGGATGATTCAGAGATCAGGGAGATCCTGGAAGGTATGGGATATTCACCGGATACCAATATGCTGGGAGAAAACTTTGACTATTATTTCCGCAGAACATCCCATGGCTCCACTCTGAGCAGGATTGTGCATGCCTACCTTGCAAATGAACTTAGACGTGGTGAACCTGCCTGGAAATTATACATGGAGGCGTTGTCCAGTGATTATGTTGATATTCAGGGAGGTACTACCGCAGAGGGAATACATGCCGGGGTAATGGGATCAACGGTTCAGTTTGTTATTCAATCCATCGCCGGCATTCATTTAAGGGGAGAGAATTTAGCGCTGAATCCGATTCTGCCGGAAGGATGGAAAAAACTGGAATTCAATTTTGCATTTCGAAAAAATTATTACATTTTTGAAATACTTCCTGGCAGGGTTTCAATTGAAATGAATTCTTCTGAAGATCAATCGGTTGAAATTGAGATTGCAGGCAAGAAATACGGACTTGTATCCGGAGAGAGATTTGAAGTAGAGATTTAATTTTAACGTAAAAAGAGTGTTATGCTGGGTGATATATTACTGATCCAGGAAACTCACAAGCTAGCTGCTGTAAAGATCAAGGAAGTTTTGATGAAAGATTGTGCTTCCAAAGAAAAGGGGTACAAATAGATCATCGCAATTTCCGGTGAGTCAGGATCCGGGAAATCGGAACTCTCCCATTCCCTTGCCAAGCTCCTGAAACCGGAGAAGATCAGGGTCAAGATACTTCATGCAGATAATTATTATAAGGTGCCTCCCCTGCTCAGGACAGAATGGAGAAAGAGTCAGGGTGCCGAAAGCATTGGACTGGATGAATATGACTGGAACCTTATTCACCAAAACCTCCGGGAATTTAAGGAAGACAGGGAAGCCATGATGCCCTGCATCGATATTATTCCGGAACAGATCGATAAACTTATTACCGATTTTAAGAAAATTGACCTTCTTGTTATTGATGGATTGTATGCCATAAAGACTGACCATGTCGATCTGCGCGTATTTATAGATCTGACTTTCTATGAAACAAAAATGACCCAGATCATACGTGGTAAGGAACCTATGAATGAATGGAGATCCAAGGTGCTTGAGAGGGAACATCTCAACGTTAGATCCCTTAGATCCATGGCTGACCTGATCGTAAATAAAAACTACAATGTCGTTCCCGCCAACGGAAAGTTCGAACAGCTTTTCAAAATAATATGAGATTTCTTACAACCCTGTTTACTTTATTGATCGCATTGCAGCTTTCTGCCCAGGTCTATGAGCATCCCAGTTATTCCCTTACCAGCCATCCGACCCTTGATGTAATCAGTGTTGAACGATGGGAAGATCAACTGGTGCTTACCCTGAGTCTGAAAAACGAAAGATACTCCGGTGCAT
>DAOUVF010000006.1 GCA_030667765.1 Bacteroides sp. | reverse complement strand
CCCCGGTGGGTTTTAACCGGATCCTGGAAGCTGCCATCCTGCCAAATACTGAAAAGATACTCACAGCTGCCAGGGATCTGCTGCAATACTAATCATACAGAGCCATGCAAAAAATAGCCATAGTCTACAGTTTCAATACACAGAAAACAGGCAAGATCGCCAAACGCATCAAGGAGGCATTCGGGAAGGATGCAAGCGTCGAACTGGTAAATATAGAGGAGGTCACAGCGGATGAGTTCCTGCAATATGACAAGCTGATCTGCGGAACGGCCACCTGGTTTGATGGAGAACTGCCCAACCACTGGGATGAATTTGTGCCCGAACTCGAAGACATGGACCTGAAAGGTAAGCGGGTTGCCCTGTTTGGACTGGGGGACCAGAAAGGCTATCCTGAGAACTTCCTGGATGGCATGGGCATCCTTGGCGAGATAATGGAAGCACAGGGTGCCAGGCTGGTCGGATTTACATCAACTGAAAAATATTCCTACGAATCTTCACAGGCTGAGAGAGGGGACCAGTTCATAGGACTGGGCATAGATTTTGAAACCCAGGGAAGCAAAAACAAGGATAGAGTGAATGGCTGGGTTGAGAAGCTTAAGCTTGAGTTCAGGTAAGATTCGATTTTCACACTAATTTAACAGGACCCTGTCTGCCAGGTGACAGTCCACCTTCACCCTTCGTGGTACTTTTGTTATCATGAGGGTAACAATCATACTCATATTATTTCTGTTTCTATACCAGGTCCGGGATGTCTACGGACAGACCTGCTGTTCCGGGGGAGTACCCCTGACCGGAAACCTGGGTATGCCCTCAGCTGCCAGCGGTACCTGGCAGTTTTCCCCATCGTATGATTTGAACTACATGAATACCCTGAAACAGGGAAGGCAAACGGTGCAGGATCAATCACGCAGACGCCTTACCCAATCCCTCCTGTTTGAAACAGGCTATTCCATCTCAGACCGCCTGTATATCAGCGGATTGTTTACTTATGTTCTTCAGACAAGGAGGGTTGAACAATTCGGGTCGGTCAACACGGAGTTTCTCCATGGGGTAGGGGATGCCGTTGTATTGCTTTCATACAGGTTTGCAGGTGGACCGGCTAATAAATGGGAATTGATTACCGGGGTTGGACCAAAGATCCCCCTGGGAAGGTCGGACATGGCAAGCGCGGATGGGATAACCTACAATGCTGACCTTCAGCCAGGGAGTGGTGCCTGGGATATTATCACATGGGGATTGCTCAGCAGGCAGGGTATCATCAGGCCGAGCACGAATCTTTCCCTCAGGATGATTTACAGGCACACCGGTACCAATGCCAATTACCTGGAATTCACCACCTACAAGTTTGGCAATGAATTCCAGGTTATCGGCGGCATTTCAGAACAGTTACTGGCGGGCAGGCATATATTTGACCCATCCCTGCTCATGCGTTTCCGCACCGCCGGTCCGGACCTCCTCGGAGGCAACACCCTCCCGAATACAGGGGGGACGTGGGTCTATATTGTACCGGGACTGGTATACCATCCGTCGCCGGTTTTTCATGTACGGCTGGCAGGGGAGATCCCCATCTATGCCAACCTGCAAGGGATACAGCTAACCACCAGCTTTCGAATTACGGCAGGGATATATTACCGACTGGCCGGCAAAAAGGGTTCTTCCATAACATTTTAAAAATTAAGCAAAATGAAAACAAATATTTTTTTACCATTCATACTGGCATTAACGATCAGCAGCAGCAGCTGTGAAACTGATAACCGCACACCTGGTGGAGGAAATAATAACAGCAATGCAGGAGGAGACTGGTTGATTCCGAAGAATGAGGTGAGGGATGGCGGTCCCGGTAAAGATGGCATACCAGCCTTGCAAGATCCGCAGCGCGTCAGTGTCGACGATCCTACCAACCATTACCTGGAGGATAATGACCTGGTCCTGGGATATTACTACGGAGGAGAGGTCGTTGCCTATCCCCATGCCATCCTTGACTGGCATGAGATCATTAATGACGAGGTCGGGGGACAGGGCATTGCCGTGACTTATTGTCCCCTGACAGGCACCGGGATAGGTTGGGGGAGGGTCCTCGAGGAAGAGGAGACAACGTTTGGTGTATCCGGACTCCTCTACAATTCCAACCTCATCCCCTATGACCGGAAAACCGGCTCAAACTGGTCCCAGATCCGCCTGGAATGTGTGAACGGATCACTGATCGGTGTGGAGGCAGTCATTCTACCTCTGATTGAGATGCCCTGGAAAACCTGGAAGAAGCTCTTTCCGGAGTCCATGGTCATATCCACCTCAACAGGGCATAGCAGGAGCTACGGGTCATATCCGTATGGCAGTTATAAAACGAGTAATTCACTCATATTCCCGGCCAATCCTGCCGATGACCGTCTCCATCCCAAAGAAAGGGTCCTGTCTGTCGTCCAGGGAGGTTCAGCAAGGGTATACCGGTTTGAAAACTTTAACGCGGGACTATCAGTTATTCAGGATGAATTTATGGGTACAAACCTGCTTATTGCCGGTATCAGGGATGAATACATGGTAGCTTTCAATGCAAAGACATGGGATGGTAAGATCCTTGAATTCTCTGCCGGGACGGATGGAGGAACACTTATGGACCAGGAAGGCAATGAATGGAACTTATTCGGAACGGCTGTCTCGGGTCCCAGGAAGGGCGAGCAGCTGAAATCCGTCAAATCTTTCATGGCATACTGGTTTTCCATAGGAGCATTTTATCCTGAGGCTGAAATATATACGGAATGAATGGAATAGAAAGATCCTTATTTCTTCCATTATGCTAAATATGTTTATGTTGTATGGCATATCTCAATATTATTTACTTCTTTTGTATTTTCAAAATACAATTGTTTCCATACAAAATGAATTGGTCATGAATAAGGAAAAGGTATATGTTTTTGATACCACCCTCAGGGACGGGGAACAAGTTCCTGGATGCCAGTTAAATACAATTGAGAAGATTGAAGTTGCAAAGGAACTTGAGAGCCTGGGTGTGGATATTATTGAAGCAGGATTTCCGATTTCAAGTCCGGGGGATTTCAACTCAGTAGTGGAAATTTCAAAGGTAGTGAAGGAACCGGTAATATGCGGCCTGACACGGGCCGTAAAGAAAGACATAGAAGTGGCGGCCGAAGCACTCCAATATGCCACCCGTCCAAGAATTCACACTGGTATTGGGACTTCCTATTACCATATCAACTATAAACTCAACTCAAATCCGGATGAGATCCTTGAGAGAGCTGTTGAAGCCGTGAAGTATGCTAAAAGTTTTGTGGAAGATATTGAATTCTACGCGGAGGATGCAGGCCGGACAGATAACAAGTACCTGGCAAAGGTGATCCAGGCAGTGATCGCAGCCGGCGCTACGGTTGTTAATATTCCGGATACCACAGGTTATACGCTGCCTGAAGAATTTGGTGCCAAGATAAAATACCTGAAAGAGCACGTGGAAAATATTGATGATGCCATCATTTCCACACATTGCCATAATGACCTGGGGATGGCAACTGCCAACACCATAACAGGTGTGATCAACGGAGCCAGGCAGGTCGAAGTGACCATGAACGGAATTGGTGAAAGAGCCGGGAATACCTCCCTTGAAGAGGTGGTGATGATCATCAAGAGCCGCAAACACCTGAAATTATATACAGAAATTAATCCCAAACGAATATACAGGACCTCCCGCCTGGTATCCACACTTATGCGTATGCCTGTTCAGGCCAATAAGGCTATTGTGGGACGGAATGCATTTGCTCATTCATCCGGGATCCATCAGGACGGGGTTTTAAAAAAGAGGGAGAATTATGAGATCATTGACCCGAGGACTGTCGGGATCAATGAATCCTCTATTTTACTGACCGCCAGAAGCGGTCGTGCTGCATTGAAACACCGGGTGGAAAAACTTGGCTACAAACTCAGCAAGGCAAAGCTGGATCATTTATATGAAGAGTTTCTGGATGTAGCAGATAAAAAGAAAGAGGTCAATGACGAGGACCTGAAGGTGCTGGTAGGAAAAGAAAAACGCGGTCCCAAGATCATTGAAGTTGAGGTCCTCCAGGTTACCTGTGGATTAAACTCGATCCCGTCTGCTACTGTGGGACTTCAAATACAGGGTGAATCATTACTGGAAACGGCCACCGGAAACGGACCCATCGATGCTGCATTCTCAGCGGTGAAGAAAATGGTGAATAAGAAAGTGCGCCTCGAGGAATTCCTTATCCAGGCAATAACCCGGGGAAGTGACGACCTTGGAAAAGTCCATGTACAGGTACAACACAAGGGAAGTACTTATTATGGTTTTTCAGCCAATACTGATATTGTCACAGCATCGGTCGAAGCCTTCGTTGATGCCCTGGCACAGATCGTCTGATCGGGATACTGAGGATTTATCCCGGTTCCGTAATTTTCAAGCATTTTTTATCATATATTTGTAATTTGGAATATTCATATCTTTAAATCTTTTATTAACAGCATGTCCAAAACGCTTTTTGATAAAATATGGGAAAAACATGTGGTGGACTCCATACCCGATGGCCCGGATGTATTATATATTGACAGGCACTTTATCCACGAGGTTACCAGTCCCCAGGCATTCACAGGACTCAACAAAAGAGGGATCAGGGTTTTTCGTCCCGAGCGGGTGTTTGCTTCCCCGGATCATAATGTGCCTACCATTAACCAGCATCTTCCCATACAGGATAAACTATCCAGGCTGCAAGTTGAAAAACTCACGGAAAACTGCCAGGCACATGGTGTCAAGCTATTCCACCTGACCCACGAGAATCATGGCATCGTACATATTATCGGTCCCGAGCTAGGGATCACCCAACCGGGACAGACCATTGTCTGTGGTGACAGCCATACTGCCACACATGGTGCCTTTGGAACCATCGCATTCGGCATTGGTACCAGCGAAGTGGAAATGGTCTTTACCAGCCAGTGCCTGCTACAGTATAAGCCGAAGAAAATGAGGATCACGGTGGACGGTGAACTGGGACAGGGAGTTGTTTCCAAGGATGTCATTCTGTATATCATTGCCCGGCTAGGAGCAGGCGGTGGGACCGGCTATTTTGTTGAATATGCCGGATCTGCCTTCAGGAATATGTCTATGGAAGCCCGGATGACTGTCTGTAATATGAGTATTGAGATGGGTGCCAGGGGAGGATTGATCGCCCCGGATGAGAAGACCTTTGAATACCTGAAGGGACGAAAGTTTGTTCCACAGGGTGCTGAGTATGATGAGCATGTTGAGCAATGGAAAGAATTGTTTTCTGACCCTGATGCAGTGTTTGATAAGGAGATGAAAATCAAGGCTGAGGACATTCCACCCATGTTAACGTATGGAACCAATCCCGGTATGGGCATCCCGGTTGACCAGCCTGTTCCCGGCAGGGCAGGAGAGGAGAAGGCCCTGGAATACATGGGACTAAAACAGGGTGAGATGCTGCTTGACAAGCCGGTGAATTATATTTTTATCGGTAGCTGTACCAATGCCCGTATCGAAGATTTCAGAGCGGTGGCAGACCTTATCAGGGGAAAACAAAAGGCAGGGAATATCAGGGCCTACCTTGTCCCTGGATCAAAGCTGGTGGAAAGGCAGATTGATGAGGAGGGACTCAGGGGGGTATTTGAAGATGCCGGTTTTGAGATCAGGCAGCCAGGCTGCTCGGCCTGCCTCGGCATGAATGAGGATAAGGTACCCAAAGGAGAATATTGTGTATCTACGTCCAACCGGAATTTTGAAGGACGGCAGGGACCTGAATCCCGGACCATCCTGGCCAGTCCGCTTACGGCTGCAGCCACAGCCCTTAATGGAAAGATAACAGATGTCAGGAACCTAGTTTAAGAGATCATGGAAAAATTTAAAACGATAACATCAACAGCTGTCCCGATTCAGATTGAAAATATTGACACAGATCAGATCATCCCGGCAAGGTATTTAAAAGCTACAGACAGGGAGGGATTCGGAGACAACCTGTTCAGGGACTGGCGATATGATGAGAATGGACGGCCCAAGCAGGGTTTTGTACTAAATGACAACAAATACCGGGGATCAATCCTGGTCGCCGGGAAGAATTTTGGTTCAGGTTCAAGCAGGGAACATGCTGCATGGGCCCTGGCCGATTTTGGATTCCGGGTAGTTGTATCCAGTTTTTTCGCGGATATTTTTAAAAACAATGCCCTGAATAATGGCCTTCTGCCCGTACAGGTCTCCGATGCTTTTCTGTCATTGCTGCTTGAAAGAATATCTTCCAATCCACATGAGGAGGTTCTGGTGAACCTGGATGTGCAGGAGATCAGACTGCTGAGTTCCGGTGATTCGGAACAATTCGAGATCAATCCCTATAAAAAGCAATGCCTTCAAAATGGCTATGATGATATCGATTACCTGCTAAGCATCCTGGATAAGGTTGCCGAATATGAATCTAAAACCCTGAGGACATGAAACTGGAAATAATGGATACCACCCTGCGTGACGGGGAACAAACCTCCGGCGTATCCTTCAATGCACTTGAAAAGCTAAATATCGCCAGGATATTGCTGTGTGAAGTGAAGGTGGACAGGATAGAGATCGCCTCTGCCCGTGTCTCGGAAGGGGAGTTTGAGGCAGTCCGGAAGATATTGGAGTGGGCCAATCAGTATAACTTAAGTGAAAGAATTGAGATCCTTGGTTTCATTGATAAGAATGCCTCGCTGGACTGGATCAGTGATGCCGGGGCAAAAGTAGTAAATCTACTCGCCAAGGGCTCCCTGAAGCATGTAACAGAGCAGTTGCGGAAAACACCTGAAGAACACCTGGCTGACCTGGAAGCGGCTATTGAATATGCCACATCAAAAGGGATCATCTGCAATCTTTATCTTGAGGACTGGTCCAATGGCATGATCCATTCACCTGAGTATGTTTATTTCCTGGCAGATGCCCTGAAAGACATGAACCTTAAAAGGCTTATGCTGCCAGATACACTGGGTATACTGAACTATGAGCAGACCTATGAATTTTGCAGCAAGATGCTGGAGAGGTATCCGGACCTGCATATTGATTTTCATGCCCACAATGATTACGATCTCTCCACGGCCAATGTATATGCCTCTGTAAGGGCTGGTGTGCAGGGCATCCATACGACTGTGAACGGCCTGGGGGAAAGGGCAGGCAATGTGCCTATATCCAGCGTAATGGGCATCCTCAATGATCACCTGAAAGTGGAGCATAATGTGGACGAGTCCAAACTGACCAGGATCAGCCGGCTGGTGGAATCCTTCTCCGGGATCAGGGTCCCCGAGAACAAACCTCTCATAGGAGAAAATGTCTATACCCAGACCTGCGGAGTACATGCAGACGGGGACTCAAAAAACGATTTATATTTCAATGACTTGATACCGGAGCGTTTTGGCCGGACAAGGAAATATGCGCTGGGTAAAACCTCAGGCAAGGCCAATATCAAGAAGAACCTGGAGGAACTGGGACTCAACCTCGATCTGGAGGCTACCAAAAAAGTCACCCAGCGGATCATTGAACTGGGTGACAAAAAAGAAACGGTAACCACGGAGGACCTTCCATACATCATATCCGATGTCCTGGGAGGCATTGACCTTCACCAGCCCATAAAGGTGAAGAGCTATGCCCTGACCCTGGCCAACGGAATGCGCCCCATTGCCAATATCATCATCGAGATTAACGGAGAGAATTATGAGGAAAGCAGCATAGGCGACGGACAGTATGATGCCTTCATGAAGGCCCTCTGGAAAATATACACAGAACAGTTGGGCAGGGAACGCCCCATCCTGACTGATTACATCGTGACCATTCCTCCCGGAGGAAAAACGGATGCCCTTGTGGAAGCCGTGATCACCTGGGAATTCAATAAAAGGGAGTTTAAAACCAAGGCGCTGGAGGCTGACCAAACCGAAGCCGCTATCAAGGCCACTGAAAAAATGCTGAATATAATAGAAAGAAATCATTTCAAATAGAATGGATTATAAAATTACCGTATTGCCCGGAGACGGGATCGGACCGGAAGTTGTCGCACAGGCATTGAAATTAATTCCCGTAATAGAAAAAAAGGAAAAAGTAAGTTTCAGTTTTGAAGAAGGCCTGATCGGTGCCACTGCCATAGATCAAACGGGCAATGCCCTGCCTGATGATACCATTGAAAAGTGCAAGACCTCTGATGCAGTTTTACTGGGAGCGGTAGGGCACCCGAAATATGATCTCGATCCGACCGCAGAGGTGAGGCCCGAGCAGGGACTGCTGAAGATCAGGAAATCACTTGGTTTGTTTGCCAACATCCGTCCTGTAAAAACATTTCCTGTACTGGATCCTATTTCCCCCCTCAAGGATCACCTCCTGAAGGGAGTGGATTTTATAGTATTCAGGGAACTGACCGGTGGCATATATTTTGGGGACAAAGGGCGCAATGCCGATAGGACGGAAGCCTGGGATCATTGCAATTACACTGCCCCTGAGATTGAACGAATCGCAAGGATGGCTTTTGAAACTGCCGGCAAACGACGCGGGAAAGTAACCCTGGTGGACAAGGCCAATGTGCTGGAGACTTCACGGCTGTGGAGGGAAACTGTGCAAAATATGGCACCTGATTATCCTGATATCACCCTTGATTTTATGTTTGTTGATAATGCAGCCATGCAGATCATCCTGCAACCATCAAATTTTGATGTGGTACTTACCGAGAACATGTTCGGGGATATCATTACCGATGAAGCATCGGTAATCACGGGTTCCATCGGTATGCTGCCTTCTGCATCTGTGGGAGAGGGTACAGCCCTATTTGAGCCCATCCATGGATCTGCACCCCAGATTGCCGGAAAGGATATCGCCAACCCCATGGCTACAATACTCAGCCTTGCGATGATGATGGATCATTTCGGACTGGGAAAATCGGCAGAAGACATACGAAATATTGTTTCAGCTGCGTTGGAATCAGGTATGGTGACAGGAGATATCAAGCCCAAGGATCCGAAACGTACTTCGGAAGTGGGGGACTGGGTCAGGGACCGTTTACATCAGTCGATTGGAGAATCAAGTTTCCGGCCGGTCTGATCATAACATCATGTGGCCCCCGGGGTGACTGGATTGAAGTTTTGCCATTCATTCCCGCCTTACTTCCATTCACCGGTGAATTTCCCCTGTTCATCTAGAAATAATTCATTTAATGATTTCTTAACATAAACTTTGATGTTAAATACAACTTTTTGGTGTGGTATTTGTCTATGTAAGTAAATCCGTTAAATGAAATGAGAAAACCACTTATTATAACCCTGTACTTACTATTTTCCATTTTACCACTAATGGCGGATGGTGAAGAAGAAGAAACGGGTCCACGCTATACCATCAGCGGCCACATCAGGGATGCAGGGACCGGTGAGAATCTTATCGGTGCAGCCGTAATGGTGGAGGAACTGAACAGGGGAACGGTCACCAATGTTTACGGATTTTATTCGCTGAGCCTTAGCCCGGGATTCTACCATCTTAAAATCTCCTATATTGGATATGAATTGCAGGAACTGGCGGTCAACCTGAATGAGAACCGGACCTATAATCTCGAATTGAAGGAGGATATCCAGGAACTAGCAGAAGTAACCATCCGGTCGGAAGGCAGGCAAGCGCATGTCAGGAAGCCTGAGATGGGTGTGAATAAACTGCCCATCAAATCCATTAAAAGAATTCCCACATTGATGGGGGAAGTGGATGTGATAAAGGCCATACAACTGCTGCCCGGTGTACAGGCATCCAGTGAGGGGGCATCAGGCTTTTCAGTCAGGGGTGGAAATCCTGACCAGAACCTGATCCTGCTGGATGAGGCAACTGTTTACAATGCTTCCCACCTCATGGGGTTCTTCTCGATTTTTAATAATGATGCCATCAAGGATGTCACATTGTACAAGGGTGATATCCCTGCAGATTATGGAGGAAGACTTTCCTCCCTCCTGGATGTGAGAATGAAGGAAGGCAACCTGAAGAAGTTCTCCGGTTCAGGGGGTATCGGTACCATCTCCAGCCGGCTTACCCTGGAAGGCCCCATTATTAAGGATAAGACCTCTTTCCTGGTGGCAGGAAGAAGGACTTATGCAGATCTGTTTCTTCCATTTGCCAAGGATCCGGATGTCAGGGACAACACCTTGTTTTTCTATGATCTGAACCTGAAGCTGAATCATATTTTTAATGAAAAGAACAGGCTGTTTCTGTCCAGTTACATGGGACAGGATGTATATGCCAATCCCTTTGCCAAGATGGCTTTTGGAAACCAGACCTACACCCTACGCTGGAACCATCTGTTTTCTGCCAGGATTTTCAGCAATTTCACATTGCTCCACAGCAGGTATCAGTATGAGCTTGGAACACCGGAAGGGGATGCAAATTCCTTTGTCTGGCGTTCCAAAATGAAAGATTACAGCGCCAGGGCAGATCTGAATTTTTACATCAGCCCTGAGTATACCCTGAAGTTTGGATTGATCAGCACATTCCATGACTTTGAACCCGGCAATGCATTTGGTACGGGAGAGGGAAGCCTGTTTACAGAGTTCATCCTGCCAACCAATTATGCCCTTGAAAACGGGGTATACGTATCTGCCGAACAATCCGCCGGAGAGCGATGGAACCTGCGTTATGGATTGAGATTCAGCAGTTTTCACAATGTGGGACCGGGTACCGTCTATAACTTTGATGATGACTACCAGCCAATCGATTCAGCTGTCCACGGAAGCGGAGAGGTTTATCATCATTTTATGGGACTCGAACCCAGGGTTGCCGTCTCTTTTATGATCAATGATGTTTCATCAGTCAAATCAAGTTATTCCCGGACCCGTCAGTATGTCCATCTTGCCCAGAACTCAACGGCCGGAACACCCCTCGATGTATGGTTTCCTTCTACTCCGAATGTCAATCCCCAGATCTCCGACCAGGTTGCCATTGGCTACTTCAGGAACCTTTTCAACAACCTGTTGGAGGTATCTTTAGAGGCATATTATAAAGAAATAAGGAACTCCATTGATTTCAAGGACCACGCCAACCTCTTATTGAACCGTTTTATGGAGGGTGAGATCAGGATCGGTGAGGCTACCTCATATGGGCTTGAATTCCTGCTTCGTAAGAACGACGGAAGGTTGAACGGATGGATCAGCTATACCTATTCGAAAACCACCAGGGAGGTGCCGGAGATCAATAACGGCAATCCCTATGCAGCCCCTTATGACAGACCCCATGATATTGCCATTGTCGGGAATTTTGAAATATCCAACAGGATATGGGTCTCTGCCAACTGGGTCTACAGCACAGGTTTACCCGTAACCTTTCCAACAGGCAGGTTCGAATATATGGGGAATATAGCACCGGTTTATTCCAACAGGAATGCTTACCGTATGCCCGACTACCACCGCCTGGACGTATCGGTATCATTCGGGTCAAAGCCTAAGCCGGACCGCAAGTGGCATTGGGACCTGAACCTGTCGGCATACAACGCATACGGAAGGAAAAATGCATGGACCATCAATTTTGTCCAGGATGAAAAGGATCCGAATACAACCCATGCGGAGATGACCTATCTCTTCCCGATCATACCGGCACTAACCTGGAACTTTCGCTTTTAATGCACTGGAAAATGAAGAGTATAACAACATTAAAAACCATCATCCTCATATTCGCCATTTCAATATCCCTGTGGAATTGTACTGAGAGGATTGATATAGAACTGGATTCTACCTATACGAGGCTGGTAGTTGAGGGCTTTATAACCAATGATACCACTGCACACTGGGTCAGGTTAAGCGAGACGAGCGATTATTTCCACAACGAGACTGCACCGGCTGTAACTGGTGCTGAAGTAACCATTGATGACGGTGAGCAGGTACACAGGCTAACAGAATCCGATACTGCAAAAGGATGGTATCTCACAAGCCCGGATTATCACGGGATGCCCGGCAGGACCTATACCCTGGTTATCAGGAATGTGGATATTGACGAGGATGGGGAATTGGAGGAATATACGGCTTCATCAACGATGAAACCAGTGAACCCTATCGATTCAATCAAAATTGAATGGTTCGATACTTTTTTCAGCGGATACCAGGTAAGGGTATGGGCATGGGACTCTCCCGATCCGGACTGGTATGCATTCAAGGTTTGGAAGAACGGAGTTCTGGTCACCGATACTTTGTATGAGCTGATCGTACAGAACGACGA
The DNA here is from genome assembly GCA_030667765.1 of Bacteroides sp. Classification (GTDB taxonomy): domain Bacteria; phylum Bacteroidota; class Bacteroidia; order Bacteroidales; family SM23-62; genus SM23-62. The sequence goes on along the minus strand of DAOUVF010000006.1, from coordinate 7,745 downwards.
ATTCTTTAACGGGAATTACACCTACGGGATCCCGTCACAGTTCCTGAGTACCGATAAACCAGAAGAAGTAGTCGAAGTGGGGGATACCATCACCTTTGAGATAAACGGGATTACAGAGGAATATTATGGCTATGTGATTGAAGCACAGAGCCAGGTCTTTCCACAAACACCCCTTTTTAGCGGTCCGCCGGCCAATATCCGCACCAATTTCGCTAATGGTGCCATTGGATTCTTTGAAGCATATTCAGTACAGTACAGCAGTACCATTGCGACAGCGGATATAGTCAATGGTGGCAAACCATAATATGCAAAAAATGTGTATCTTTATATCAACATAGATAGATAAATTAATCGTTATGGCATATTATTTAGCAAAAAAGATCAGTCTGGAATTTACGGACGCAGTTGATAAGGTTGTCGAAGAGCTTCAGAAGGAAGGATTTGGTGTCCTTACCCGGATCGATGTCCGGGAAACCCTTAAAAAGAAACTGGATGTAGATTTCAGGCCTTACCTCATCCTGGGGGCATGCAATCCGGAATACGCTCACCAGGCACTGACCGTTGATGATAAGATAGGAACCCTTCTCCCCTGCAACTTTGTTGTGCAGGAAGTGGAAGGCGGGACAGAGGTCCTGGCCATGGATCCACATGAAACCATGTCTAAACTCATGGAGGGTGAAATGCTGGAGATCAGCCAGACCATTACAGAGAAAGTGAACCGGGTGCTGGAGGCACTGTAATATGCAAAAACCAGACTCACATATCCTGACGATTTTTGGAGCGTCAGGAGACCTTGCCCGGCGGAAGCTGATCCCATCCATCTACGATCTGTACCTCCAGGATCTGTTGCCCGAACACTTTGCCCTGCTGGGAACAGGCAGGAAGGAGTTTACCGATGAATCATTCCGGGATCATATGAGAGAGGCCCTGGAAACTTTTTCAGGGGATGATGCAGATCCTGCCAGGGTTACACAATTCCTGGATTACCTGTATTATGTATCCATTGATACAGCGGATCAGGCTGAATACACCAGGCTGAAAAACAAACTGGATGAACTGGGTCAGTTACTGGATACCGGAGACAACCATATTTTTTATCTCGCAACTCCTCCGAGTCTTTATGCAAAGGTGGCGCACAGCCTGGCTGGCCAGGGACTGGCAAGGAATAAAACCGGCTGGCGAAGGATCATCGTGGAAAAACCATTTGGATATGATCTTGCATCGAGCAGGGAATTGAACCAGCAGTTCAGGGAGGTCTTTGAGGAGGAACAGATCTACCGGATTGATCATTACCTGGGCAAGGAAACGGTACAAAATATCATGGTCACCCGGTTTTCAAATGCCATTTACGAACCCATTTGGAACAGGAATTATGTGCACCATGTTGAAATCACTGCTGCTGAAAGCATAGGAGTGGGGGACCGGGGTGGATACTACGAGGGGTCCGGGGCTTTGCGTGATATGTTCCAGAACCATATGTTACAGCTGGTCGCCCTGGTAGCCATGGAGCCCCCGGTATGGGCAGATTCGAGTTCCATTCGAAATGAGATCGTGAAGGTTTTGGAATCCCTGCGTCCTTTAAGCAAGCAGGACCTGTCCAGCAATGTGATCAGGGGACAATATACGGAATCCATGATCGGGGGAGAATCAGCCAAAGGTTACAGAAAAGAAACAGGGGTGGATACTGACAGCCGCACAGAGACTTATTTTGGGATTAAGTTTTATATTGATAACTGGCGCTGGAAAGATGTGCCCTTTTATGTGCGGACCGGCAAACGGCTGCCCACCAGGGTGACAGAGATCGTGGTCCATTTCCAGGCAACCCCGCATCATATTTTCTCCGGCCATCAGACCGATGAAGTCAATACGAATAAATTTATTATCAGGATTCAGCCGGATGAGGGACTGCTGATAAAATATGGTATGAAGGTCCCCGGAGCCGGATACAAGGTCCAGACGGTTAACATGGATTTTCATTATTCCGACCTGTCGGAAGTCTACCTGCCTACTGCTTACGAAAGACTCTTGCAAGATTGCATGCTGGGTGATTCGACATTATATGCCAGGGGAGATGCAGTAGAGTGTGCCTGGAGTTTTGTGGATCCCATCCTTAAATACTGGGAGAACAATCCCGATCATGCCCTGTATGGATATCCGGCAGGCACCTGGGGACCCAAAGAAGCAGATGACCTGATAGAGGAAAAAGGATTGACCTGGCGATATCCACACAAAAATCTAACTGATGATGGTATTTACTGCGAACTGTGATACATATCTTCAAATCCATAGATGAACTGGCCAATTCACTGTCCGTAAAGGTGATCAGCCTTGCAAGGGAATCATTCCGGGCATGCAGCCCGTTTAATATCGCCCTGTCCGGCGGGTCCACTCCAGGTGTATTATTTGAAAATATTGCGTCTGCCATTGAAGATCCCGGTCTGTGGGAAGAGGTAAATTTTTTCTGGGTGGATGAGCGCTGTGTGCCCCCTGACCATCCGGAAAGTAATTTCCGAATGACAGATAAATCCTTTTTTCGTCCATTATCAGTCAGCAATACTAATATTTACAGGATGATGGGAGAGGAGGAACCCCATGCAGAAGCAAACAGGTATGAAGCATTACTCCGTTCACAACTGCCCGCCAGGGAGGGTTTGCCCTGTTTTAACCTGGTACTGCTGGGTATGGGCACCGACGGACACACAGCATCCATTTTTCCCGACCAGATGGATTTGTTGCATTCAGGGCGGATATGTGAGGTGGCCAGGCATCCTGAAACCGGACAAAGCAGAATAACCTTAACGGGGCCCGTGATCAATAATGCGGACATGGTCTGTTTTATGATAACCGGCGCTAACAAGGCCGACGTCCTGGCCAGTATCCTTGATGGTGAGAAAGGAAGTGAAAAATTTCCCGCAGCCCATGTCAATCCCCAGTACGGGGAATTGGAATGGTACCTTGATGAAAAAGCTGCACAATTCCTAAAAGCATCAGGGCGCTGACCTGTTATTCAGGTAATTAATCAGCAAGCGCATATTGTTGATATACAGTCCCGTGGAAACATACTCCTGCCCGGTGCTGTCCCGGTAGGGTGATGTATCCGTCTTATCACCAACATTTGTGGTGGCGTATTTATCGGTGGACTCCTGTTTTTGTCCGTCTCCGCAGTAAGGGTGGCTGATCATGGCTCCGGTGGTCAGCCAGCGGTTATTTTCATCCAGTGCTTGTATGATATCCATGATCTCCTGTTCATCATGGATAGGCCTTTGCCGGGGTTGGTTCAGGTCAAAATACATTTTCTCGTCCATGAGGAGCTCCCTGGCAGCTTTCCGCGGTGCAGTGGTTGCCAGGCTGTCGTACTGCTTCTTCAGTCCATCCAGATCAATTCTGCCTTTCCCGGAATAGTGCCCTAAAAGCAGCGTATCATGATCATCATAATAATAGTACCCGTATATCACATTTGACCCTCTTCTGTGAACATAAAGGGCTTTATTGCTTCCCGGTTCGACAAAGGTCGGGTGGGTATACCTGCCTCCTTCCGAAGAATCCTCCGGCAACCTGGTCAGCTCAAGCCACTCAATGGCCTTCGGAATACCATCCAGGTATTTCCTGTCTCCGGTTAATTCATTGAACCTGAGCAGCAGCATGGCATTCTTGTATGTAGTTGAAGGCAGCAGGGCCAAAGGTTCATAGCTGCGTGCACCGGAAGGGTTCAGGTCCATATCGTACTGCTGTGCCCATCCCCCGCTGCTATGCTGAGACAAAAGGTAGAAATCCATACCCCGGGTAATGGCATCTGAATAATCTTCCTTCGAAAGGTTTTGGTGACACTGGACAAGGAAATGGATATTCTCCCAGATTACATCATCATTGAATGTAAATAGGGAAGTATAATCCGGGTTCCCGTTTTTACTGAAGTCGTATCTCAGGGGATAGCGCTGGGGCCAGCCTCCCTCAGGGTACTGGCTTCCCAGAATGAAATCAATTACCTTTTCAAGAGCCACTTTATAGGTTGGGTCCCTTTTCTCAAGGTAGATCCGCAGCAGGAAGCGTGCTGCGTCGGCTGTCACTTTATCGTCGAAGGTGCTGTTCCCGTAATAATGCTGGAATTCCTCCAGTCTCCATCCGTTTTTACCGATAGTATTGTACCATTGGCTGATGGATTCTTCCCCTGCAAAGTCGATCATATAATTCCATCCGCCCTCCGGCCTTTGTCCCCTGACAACAGCAGAAGCTGCCTTCTCCGCCGCGGAGTAATAATATTCATCCCCGGTGGCATGATAGGCATCCAGTAATGTATGTCCCATGCTCACCGTGCCGGGGTGCTGCAGCCAGATCATGGATTCATAAGCTTCCATTTCCCCCCACTGCCTTGAAAGATCAGGAAGGTAATACCAGAGGTAACCGCCATCGGTACTGATCTCCTCGACCATATACCGGGTAGCATCCAGCATGATTTTTTCAGTCTCAGTCAGCAGATTATCTTTCTGCACACAAAACTGGACTGTTAATAAAAAAAAAGGTATGGCTGGGAGTAATGTCTTTTTCATGAAATCAAAAATACAAAAAAAGGGCTGTCCCTGCCGGGACAACCCCTTCTGATTTAGAATCTACTCTTAACTCATTGTCCGGTATTAATACAGATGTATCTGGCTTCTTCTTCTCACGATCAGTTCAGGCCTTCCCTCGAATGTGCTGAGGAGTCCGGTTACCCACATATATCTGCCTTCAAAGTACATTTCCGGGTACCTGTCATATCTCCTGGCCTGCCTGCCCGGGATGATGACGGTGAAATCATGGTATGGATAACCTCCGCCGAAATACAGGTGATACTCGTCGGTAGTCCAGGAATAATAGACTTCATGGACCCTGCCGTACACATTTCTTACATCCCCTATATGGTAATAGGCATTGTAAGATGGGATCGTTACAATCCGGTATCCGATTGGATAATACCAGTACCCGAATTCGGGATACATAAGCCGGTAATCATGGTACATACGGTTGGTCCAGGTAACATGGATCCTGTTCGGTACACGGTAGTGGTAATTTACATTACGGTACCTGACTGGATTGTAATGATAGCCTTTCACATGGTTCGTACGTACCGCCCTCCGGTTGGGAGTTGTATAATGCTGGCGATGTGTTCCCTTATTCGGAGATGGCTTTTGTCCCTTGTATGTACCTGTATGCCCCCTGTTCGGAGATCTGTCTCCCCTGGTACGGCCAGTATTGCCAGTGCTACTGCGAGTTACCTGGCCCTGCCGCGGCTTTTCGTAGGTGCTTTTTAATGTCTGGCTCCTGCTTGCATGGGAGATGTCTCGTGTACTGGTCTGCCTGGTCCTGGTGGCCTGCTGGCTTCTGCTGCTTTTTTTCTGTTCAGCCGACCGTCTTACGGCCGTTTCACTTTTCTGTTTCTCCGGTTCATGCCTGGTTCGTTCCCTGGAAGTTCTCTGGGCGTGAACAGAGATCGTGAAAAGTAATATTGCTGTTATGATAATAATCTTTTTCATGACTCTTACGTTTTAAATACGGTTCGTTTGATTAAGTAAAAGCAAAATCTCTGCCAAAGTTTGAAATTTGATAATAGATGTAAGATAAACAGCTGTTTATCAAACAAAAACATTAGTTCATGGATTTAGGTACATGGAATGAGACATTGCCTGGAACATTGCAGAAATGAATCCGTATAACGTTTGTAATCCGATCAAACCGCAGTATTGAAGTTAGGAATAGATCAATTTAAGGAGGTTGCCCTGGAACGGGATCTGATCGCCAAGATCAGTGAACAAAAGAACAAGATCGAGCAACAGCAGAAGGAGCTTGCCGGCAGCCTTTCATATGCAAGTTCCATCCAGGCCGCATTACTGCCTGATCTCAGATATTTTAAAAAAACCTTTCCGTCAAGCTTTGTCCTTTTTAAGCCCCGGGATATCGTAAGTGGCGATTTCTACTGGTACAACAGAAAAGACAACAGGATTGCTGTAGCTGCAGCCGATTGTACCGGTCATGGGGTACCGGGTGCTTTTATGAGCATTCTGGGCATCTCATTTCTTAATGAAATTGTCAGCAAGCGGATCCCACGTGCCAATGTAATACTCAATCTCCTGAGGGAAAACGTAATGAAAGCGCTTCACCAGACAGGTGATAACAGTGAACATAAGGACGGGATGGATATTGCTCTTTGTGTGGTAGATCTGGATGAAATGAAAATGGAGTTTTCCGGCGCCTTTAATCCCCTGTATATGATTCGGAACGGCAACCTGCTGGAAACCCGCGGGGATAAGATGCCCATTGGGATCAATGCTGTGGTTGAAAAGTCATTCACCAATCATGATATTAAACTGGAAATGGGTGACCTGATATATATCTTTTCGGATGGTTATCCTGACCAGTTTGGAGGACCGCAAGAGAAAAAATTCAGGTATAAGCATATGCAAAATTTACTGATTAGTAATTCTAACAAGCCTCTCGAATCACAGAAGCGGGAACTGGATCGCACATTCATACGGTGGAAAGGTAACCTTGAGCAAGTAGATGACGTACTAATCATAGGCATTAAAATCTGATGTCAGATGTGGTTTAAACAATTCAAGATCAAGAATTACAGGTCAATTATTAATACCGGGTGGCAGGATCTGGCTTCCGATAATATAACCGGGTTAATTGGCCAGAATGAATCCGGCAAGACCTCTATACTTGAGGCACTTAACAGCTTTTATACAGGCAATATTTCTGATGATATCCTGCGCAGTGATCTCAGTCTTCCCGAGGTTTCATGTTCATTCAGTGTTAGTCCCACGGAAATAAAAAAAATATTTCCCGATAAAAAGGTGCCGGCAAAGATTCTGGAGATTGCCAACAGCACAGAGCAAATTACCCTGACCCGTTCATGGAACGCTGATAAATCCAGTTACCTCAGTTTTGGGGATGAAGCGGTCTGCAGGTATTATTCAGAACTGGAAGAACAGATGAAGGAATTCAGGGAGAGAACCCTGGAGGAACTTCACAGGATCATTGAAGAAGCCAGAATTGCAGAGGAAGAACTGGGTCAGATACAAATGGAGAGAGAGGATATTGAGAAAGAACTGCACATGCTGACCCCACAGCTAAACCGGAGTAAAAAAATCCTCGTCAGGAAACCTGACAATGACACTCAAAACCATGTGCAAAAGCTTGTACTTGAAACGGATAGGTTAAATAAAAGGTTGGAAAAGAAAGTCGTCACGGGTGAAACCAAGGCAGTCAAGGCTGAGGAATTAACTCAGCATTCAAAATATGCCCAGCTATGTTTGGAAGCTCAGAATCAGTTGAGTGAGGTCAAACTCAAATGGGAAGATTCGTACCGTGAGCTGGTTGACTTACAGAGCTATATGGAAATTCTTGAGACCGAAAAGGAGATGAAGGGGATGCAGAGTAAGCTGGATATGCTTAATTCAAAACACCTTGAAAATGACCTGAATCTTGAAAAATTAACTAATAAGGCGGAATTCAGACTGGCCGTAACATCCAGGATCCTGAAGGGAGCAGAGCCATCCGATGCAGAAGATATGGTAGAGAAGGAGAGGATGAAGAACAATGGCTTTTACAGCGAGTCTGAACTGGCAGATATTGCATCTTCACATATACCTGTATTTGAATTATTTGAGGATTTCAGCAGCTTATTGCCAAACAGGATAGACCTCGAGGATGTATTTTCTATGAATAATACCGTGGAAGGGTATAAGGCAGCGAGGAATTTCCTTGTT
>DAOUVF010000354.1 GCA_030667765.1 Bacteroides sp. | reverse complement strand
ATGGTGCTTGGAGCCATGCCTATGCAGATCAGAACTCATTTTATATCCAGGGATTCGGGGAAGCCCTTGCCATCCAGTCCGGGTACTACCCTCACTATGGCCATCCCCACCATAAAGAGTGGACCTGGGAAACACACGCCCATAACTCTGTCCTGGTGAATGGCTTGGGTCAAAAAATACGAGACAGGGGTTCAAGAGGAGAGATCATCGCGTTCAAAACAGGAAACGGAGAACCGGGTAGTGTGGATTACGCAGCAGGAGATGCCACTGCAGCCTATTCGGGCCGTCTGGATAAATTTATCCGTCATGTCTATTACACGCGACCCAGGGACTTTCTTATCATCGATGAGCTCGAAGCTCCCCAACCGGTCCGCTACGACTGGCTGTTGCATTCCCTTGAAAAGATGGAAATTGATCAAAAGAACAGAGAGCTTACCATTCGAAAAGGAGATGCCATGCTGATCGTACAGTTCATATCACCTGAAAATCTTGAATTCTCACAAACCAATAAATTTTCAGTTGAACCCGGAATCTCTTATCCTGAAGGCTTTTCTTATCCCGATCAGTGGCACCTGACTGTATCTACCACAAAAAAAACTGAAGCGGCAACCTTTATCGTTAAGATGAAAGTCAGATCGACAGGAGATTAAAAATTGTAGATAAAAATGAAACGAAGACATTTTTTTGGTAGCCTGTCATGGAGCATGGTCGGGCTGGGCCTTGCACCCTCCTGTTCAAATTTAAAGGAGAAGGAGATCACACAACAAAAAGAATCGGGAGAAAATCAATTGCAGGACGGATCGCCAGCATACCGCGAAAAAATAAAAACAACATTTTCTGAAGGCAGTGTGATGGGTTCCAATGACAGGGTGGTGCTAGCATTGATCGGAGCAGGTAACTGGGGAACAAATTTGATATTAAATATTACGGATATAAACAAGAATGTTATAGTAAAGTACGTATGTGATGTTGATGATACACGCGGAGGCAGGGCCATAAGTGAACTTGAGAAGAGACAAAAAATTAAGCCTGTCAGGGTAAGAGATATGCGAAGGATTTTCGATGATCAGGAGGTTGACGGAGTGATCATTGCGACACCTCAACACTGGCATGCACTTGCCACCATATGGGCATGCCAGGCAGGTAAGGATGTGTATGTTGAAAAATGCATCTCCCTTAATATCGGTGAGGGACAGAAGATGATTGAAGCCGCAATGAAATATGAACGTATCGTGCAATGCGGAACACAAAACCGAAGCGCTGATTTTGCGCTGTCAGCAAAGGATTATATCAAGAGTGGCCAGTTGGGACAAGTTGTTTCGGTGAATGTAATGGGATTGCTGAACGGCCCTGTTCCTTTCAATGAAAAGAAGGGAGAAAAAGCGCCTGATACCATCGACTGGAATATGTGGCTGGGACCGGCACCGAAGGTCCCTTATAGTGTTTCGCGCAATAAGTCCAACCTGTTTTACTGGGACTATTCCGGGGGTTTGGCACTGGGGAATGACTCAATCCACCAGGTTGACCTGGCACGAATTGTATTGGGTGATCCGGGATTTCCAGCATCGGTCTATTGCACAGGAGGGAGATATCTTTTTGATGATCAAAGAGATATGCCTGACTTCCAGATGACAACATTCGACTACGGTAACTTCGTTCTCACTTTACAGACCGGTGAATTTACACCCTATATGTTAAAGACAAATCCTGAAATCCGCTATGGAGACGGATTCCCTGAATGGAAACAAAATTCTACAAAAATAGAAATATACGGTACTAACGGAAAGATGTATGTCGGTAGGATGGGAGGTGGTTGGCAGGTCTATGATAAAGATCGACAAGTTGTTGCCCAGGAGTCAGGGTTTTTCTCGCTCAAAACACACCTGGGTAATTATATAGATTGTATCCGAACCAGAAATCAACCCAATGGAAATATTATTGAGGGTCATAAAAGTGCAACTCTTGTGCATCTGGCCAATCTTTCCTATCGTGCCGGTAAAAAGCAACTGTACTTTTCCGGGGAACATGAAACTGTCACCAACGATCAGCAAGCCAGGGAGCTAGCAATAGGAACATATAGAAAGGGTTTTGAATTACCTGCCGAGGTCTAAAAATGCAGGCACAAACTTTTCCAGCCTCGATATTTTCTTCATAATTTTATTTGATTCGTTCAAACACCGGGATTTCATCCAATCCTACTGCTCTTTCCACTGTTTTTGGCCCCCTGATGATCTTTCCATTCCGCTCTTTCCACTTCCCCTCGGGAATCACAATGGTACGTGTCCCTGTCCCGGGTTCCAGCAGGGGTGCTACCAGGATATGATCGCCAAGCAAAAACTGGTCTGAAATGATATCATATCCCAGGTGGGGAAAAACATATTCCATCGAACGCACGACAGGCTCACCGGTGATTGCCGATTCTTCTGCCAGTTCTAAGATCAGGTCTCTGTATTCCTTACGGATTTTTACAGCCTTTTGCACCGCCTTAAAATGCTTTTCGTCCAGGATTCTCCATGGTGCAACGGAGAATTGCATCATGGGCATCAGGGCATGTGTCTGTGCCGAGCGCACGATAAGGTCCTGGTCCATCACAGCTCCTGGCAGAAATGAGATATAATCACCACCCCCCACCATATCCGGACAGGTAAAATTATACCCGACCATTCCCTGCAATAAAATATGGGGGATCAGTTTGCGGGCATCTTCCCAGGTATGGTATTTATCCCGCAACCTGTTCACAATGGGCTGTCCAGCCATTTTCCACATGGCCCTGTATTCATTGAGGGGATAATCCAGTCCAATGCGGGCAAATAGTTCACAATGATCATTGGGACCAATATTATTGTACGATACCAGATCCCTGTAAAAAACAGGATCTCCGGCATCAAATTTGAAACCATCCACTCCGTAATCCGATTGTAACATATTCAATTGATCCTTAAACCACAGGACCGTTTCAGGATTGGATAGATCAAGCAATCCGCTGGCCCCATTCCACCACCTGACAATGGCAGTTCGGCCGGTACTGTCCCTGAGCAACATCTTCCTGCTTTCCAGATACCGGTATACGTCACAGTCCGGGCTTATAAACGGACAAATCCACATCATAACTTTGAACCCCATATGATGCAATGAATCCATCATCTCCACAGGCTTGGAAAACCGTCCGGGATGGAAAACCCATTTCCCATAATCCTCCTGCCAGTTATCGTCTATCATCAGAACACCCGGCGGAAAACCGCTGTTCAGTATATCGTTGGCATATTGTAATATATCCTGCTGGTTCTGGTCATACTGCAGTTCAATCCATGTATTGTACTGGGGCGCTGAGAACAACAGTTCATCCGGCAGGATACCGGCTGGTGGAAAATAGGATTTGCTTGCAAATTGAAATGCTTCCTTGAGATCTCTTCCGGAGTGATCATAAATCAATCTGGCATCTCCTGCTCTCACATACAATGTATCGTCTTTAACTTCAACGGTAAATGGCTGCTCTGACCAAATGGTCTGACCCCTGTTTGAAATGAGCAATGGTTGTATCTGGTTACCGTAGTTGTTGTTGAAATCTGCACGGTAACCATCCTTCAGCGGCATGATCTCTCCGTGATTAATAACCCCACTCCACCAGGCGGTCTCCCCGATCCTGAATTTAATGCTTTCTGGTTCAATAATTTGTCCGAATCCTGCAACCCGAATCAACAACAAGATGATAAGTATGTACCAAGATCTATTCATGTTTTGCATATTTAACTGCTATTAGTGTTCGTCCCGTTTTCATCCTTTAGCACAATATATAGATTATATCCCTGCCCGTCT
>DAOUVF010000144.1 GCA_030667765.1 Bacteroides sp. | reverse complement strand
TGTATACCGGGAAGACCGGATCAGGAATATTTCAAACCGCATCAGGGAGACAACATTTCTGGAGGAGATCAGGCCATATGAACTGGAATATTTTGAGGGGAAGGTGGATGTTTATACCTACCTTAAAAAAGCCAGGGCCAACCAGTTTAACGGGATAATCGGGATCCTGCCCAACAACGAACTGACGGGGAAACTGTTGGTAACGGGGGATCTGCACCTGTCACTTGTCAATTCCTTCGGGAAAGGGGAGCAGTTTTATATTGCCTGGCGGTCCCTTCAGCCACTGAGCCAGGAACTGGACCTGAGTATTTCCTGGCCTTACCTGTTTGGCTCCTCCATTGGCATCGGGGTGGATTTTGCGCTCTTGAAGCAGGATACCAGTTTTTTTTCAGTCAACCCGGTCCTTGACCTGAGGTTCTTTTTGGGCGGGACCAACTATTTCCATGCTTTTATTGATTATTTCAGTTCCTCGCTGATCAGTACATGGGGACTAGAAAACGCGGTGGTACTGCCGCCTTATGCTGATGTTACAAGCAGTCTTTACGGCCTGGGGATACAGTTCAACAACCTGGATTATTATTTCAATCCCCTGCAGGGTTGGGATATACGCTCCCGCCTCGGGATAGGCAGCAAGAAGATCCACCGGAACCCGGCCCTGCCGGAACAGGTCTACGAGTCAGTCAGGGAAACATCAACCCAGCTAAAGGGAACAGCTGACATCCGTTTTTTTCAGTCCCTCGGCGGCCGTTTTACCCTCCATGTGGCCAGCCGGTCAGGATACATCAGGAACGATGACCTCTTTGCCAATGAGCTTTTCAGGCTCGGCGGGATCAAGACACTCAGGGGGGTGGATGAGAACTCGATATTTGCCTCTTTTTTCAGCCTGGGCACCCTTGAGACCCGGTTCCTCTTTGAGAGGAATTCCAGTGTCTTCCTTTTTGTTGACGGGGGATATTATGAGCAATCCCTGGCGGATGAATTTGTGGCTGATTTCCCGCTGGGCTTCGGGGCCGGCATCAATATGCAGACCAGGGCAGGGATCTTTTCCCTGAATTATGCCCTGGGGAAGCAATTCGACAATCCGATCAACATCGGAAATGCCAAAATCCATATTGGTTACATTAACCGGTTTTGACATTAAATATTATCTTTGTCCCCTGTAAATCCTAAAATCATTTTTCATGGATGTGACTGTTCAGACTGCCAAAGATCTTGGCCTGACCCCCGAGGAATTTGACATGATCAAAGAAATTCTGGGACGGACACCCAATTTTACGGAATTATCCATCTATTCAGTGATGTGGTCTGAGCATGCTTCCTACAAAAACTCCATCAAATGGCTCAAAACCCTGCCCCGTGACGGAAAGAACCTGCTTGTCGGAGCGGGTGATGAGAATGCGGGACTGGTAGATGTGGGGAATGGGCTGGGCTGTGCCTTCAAAATAGAATCACATAACCATCCATGTGCCATTGAACCATACCAGGGTGCTGCCACCGGTGTAGGGGGGATCAACCGCGACATCTTCACCATGGGGGCTCGTCCAATCGCACAGCTGAATTCATTACGCTTCGGGGACCTGAAACTGGACAGGACAAAATGGCTGATCAAGGGAGTTGTGAAAGGGATAGGAGATTACGGCAACTCTTTCGGGGTCCCCGTTGTTGGCGGAGAAGTTTTTTTCGATGACTGCTATAATACAAACCCCCTGGTAAATGCCATGTCCGTCGGGATCATGGAACAGGGTGAAATGATATCGGCGGTGGCCAAAGGCACAGGTAATCCTATCTATATTGTGGGATCATCCACTGGCAAGGATGGGATTCACGGGGCCACGTTTGCATCGGCAGATATCACTGAAGATTCAGCCAATGATATTCCCTCCATCCAGGTGGGGGATCCCTTTATGGAAAAGCTCCTGCTGGAAGCCTCGCTTGAACTGAACCAGAGCGGGGCCATAGTCGGGATGCAGGATATGGGCGCAGCCGGGATCATCTGCTCCACCTCGGAAATGTCAGCCAAGGGGGAAAACGGGATGCGTATCGATCTGCAGAAAGTCCCTTTCCGGCAGCAGAACATAGAAGCCTGGGAGATACTCCTGTCCGAATCCCAGGAAAGGATGCTGGTATGCGTAGAGAAAGGTAAGGAGTCCGTGGTGGAGGCCATTTTTGACAAATGGGACCTGAACTGCAAGATCATCGGGGAAGTCATACCCGAGGATAAACTGGAATTCTATATGGGTGATGAACTGGTGGCCGAGGTGCCGGCCAATTCACTTGTGCTCGGAGGGGGTGCACCCGTTTACGACAGGGAATACAGTGAACCTGCCTATTACAAGGAGTACAAGAAATTCAGGTTGGAGGATGTGCCGGAACCCGAAGATTACAAAGAAGTTTCCTGCCAGCTGGTCCGGCATCCGAATATTGCATCCAGGAGGTGGGTGGCCGAACAGTATGATACCATGGTCCGCACCAATAATATGACAACGAATTTTCCGGCTGACGCTGGACTGGTAAACATCAAGGGGACGAGAACGGCACTGGCGCTGACCACTGATTGTAATGCCCGCTATGTCCATGCCGATCCGAAAAAAGGTGCCATGATAGCCGTATCCGAGGCTGCCCGGAATATCGTATGCAGCGGGGGAGAACCTTTAGCTATCACCAATTGTTTGAATTTTGGAAATCCCTATAATCCGGAAGTATACTGGCAGTTTGTACAGGCTGTAACAGGCATGGGGGAAGCATGCCGCAAATTTGATACCCCTGTGACCGGCGGGAATGTGAGTTTTTACAACCAGGCCAGCCTTGAGGGAAAAACAGTACCGGTATTCCCGACGCCTGTGATCGGCATGCTGGGTATTGTCAGGGAAAAGGAACATGCCATGTCACTTGATTTCAAGGAGAAGGGAGACGTGATCTTTTTAATCGGTAAATCGGTGAATGACATGGCAGGGTCACAGTACCTTCATACGGTGCATGGAATAAGTGAAAGTCCCGCCCCCCACTTCGATCTTGACTATGAGTATCGCATACAGGAAGCTGTGAAAGGCATCATCCGGGGCAGGATGATCCGGTCGGCACATGATGTTTCTGACGGGGGATTGTACATCACACTTGTTGAATCCGCCATGCCCCGGGAATTTGGTTTTGATATTACATCCCCGGCCGAGATCCGCAAGGATGCCTTTCTTTTCGGAGAGGCTCAAAGCCGTGTGGTGGTTACCGTCAACCAGGCCATGGAAACAGATTTCATAGATTACATGATGGACCAGGATCTGCACTTTTCCGCCCTGGGGCATGTGACCAAAGGCGAGCTAAGGGTAGATGATGTCTCCTTTGGATTTATCAATGATGTAAAGAAAGTTTACCTGACCACCCTGGAAAAGATCCTGGATGATCAGGGGGAAGAACAGACGGATTAATTTCAGGACCAGCATATAATAACCGAAACCACAATACGTTAAAAGAGGTAAGTTCCCACTAAATTGAGAAAAACTTTCATCATAATCCTTCTCATCCTGATGGCCCTGCAGGTTTCCGGCCAGGTTAAAAGGGTACAAAACGATCCCGGGTACGATTATAAATGGATCCATTTTGGTTTCATGGTGGGATTGAATACCATGGACTTCGGTTTTAAGCGTCCGGCACTGGGACCAGCAGACATATTATTTGCAGATGTGAGCCGGCCAAATCCCGGCTTCCAGGTAAGTATTGTGTCTGACCTCCGCCTGGGCAATCGCCTGTCGCTTCGTTTTCTGCCGGGGATCACTTTCGGATCCCGTAGCTTATATTTTTATGAGGTTTCCGGAGACACGGCCTCCATCCTGATAAGCCAGCAGACTGTTGAATCGAATTTTCTGGACTTTCCGTTGCTGCTCAAGTACAAATCCAGGCGGGTGAACAACTACCGGCCTTATCTGATCGGTGGACTCAACATGCGGTATGATATGGCTGCCCGTAAGGACTATGATGCTGACGGTCCTTTTGTCAGGCTGGAACCGCTGGATTTCTATGCAGAATTCGGGTTTGGAATTGATTTCTTCCTCCAGTATTTTAAATTCTCACCGGAACTGAAAGTGTCTGTCGGGTTCAGGGATGTACTTGTGCATGATCCCGCCGGTGGAGGGAACGACAAGTATGCCAAATCCATCAACAAGCTGAACTCCTACGTGGTGATGCTCTGTTTTTATTTCGAATAGGCTTTTATTTGGCATGTGCTTTCCTGAACTCTGCACAGAGGATGGCTGCAGCTGTGGCAACATTCAGTGAATCGGGATGAGATGTGCGGTCATGGTAGGGTATGGTCAGGATGCGGTCTGCCAGGTCCATGATGTCAGGGGAGAGGCCGTTGGCCTCATTCCCGAAGAGGATGATCCCCGGCAGGAAGAGGGGGGTATGGAACAGATTGTTCCCGTTCTGGCCGGTCCCGTATACCATATAGTTTTTTTCTTCCCTAAGGCTGCTGATATTTGATGGCAGGTCTACATAATAGACATTGACCCTCAGGAAGGATCCCATGGTTGACTGTATCGTTTTCGGGTTGTAGAGGTCCACACAATTCTCAGAGCAGAGGATGTTCCGGATCCCGAACCAGTCTGCCAGCCTGATGATGGTTCCCAGGTTCCCGGGATCCTGAAGGTATTCCAGTCCGATGGACAGCCTTGTTTTCATCTGGCTGATCTCAAGCTCCGGGATGTGCTGATGAACGATGGCCATTACCTGGTTGGGCGCTTGCTGCTGGGAAATTTCCTGCAGTTCAGCCTGCGTAGTCCGGAAGATATCGTAATCCTGTCCGGGTTTATCCCCGTTCACAGCTATCCACTCATCTGTGGCAATTACAGATTCTATTCTGTACAGGGCTTCGGTCCTGTCCATGTGATGGACGATCAGGTCCCGTACCATTTTATCCCCCTCTGCCAGGAATAGCTTTTCAGCCTGCCTGATTTTTTTCATGGCCAGGCTGCGGATCAGTTTCTTTTTGCTCTTGCTGAGTAGGAGCATTGTTCTGCTGGAAGTTAAGTATATTTGCCCTAAGATAGGAATAATTTAGACTGCTATTGCCTGCAACTTATCATCATAGGAAAACTGCCGTATGCTATTGCCTGATTGGATTGTCCATTTTCCTGCTTGATTCCTGTAATTCGACCAAATATGTTCCGGATGAAGCCCACCTGCTGAAAAGTTACAGGGTAAAGGTGGATAACGAACAGGTCGACAAGAAAGAGCTGGATTCATACATCAAGCCAAAACCCAACCGGCAAATCCTGGGCACAAAATTTTACCTGGGACTGTATAATCTTTCCGGTGAGAAGGACAGTGGATGGAACCGCTGGCTCAGGAAGATCGGTGAAGCACCTGTACTTTACGATGGTGGTGAAACAGAAAGGAACAACAAGCAACTGGGACTCTATATGCGGAATAAGGGGTATCATCATGCCGAAGTATCAGACAGTGTCATGTTAAAAAAGAACAAGGCACAGGTCAGCTATGAGATTGCCGCCGGGATCCCCTATATTTTAAGATCCATTAATTATCATTATGAGGATACGACGTTAAGATCATTACTGGCTCCTGATTCTGTTAATTCATTGTTGAAGCCGGGAGACCCGTTCGATGTGGATGCCATGCAGGCGGAGCGGGCCAGGATAGAAACTTACCTGAGAAACAGGGGGTATTATAATTTCAACAGGGAATACATCTACTATGAGGCTGACAGTTCATTGAACACCCATCAGGTGGATCTGACGATCGGGATTAAAAAATTCATCCTGCCATCGGGGGATGGATATTACCTGGTAGTCCCGCACAGGAAATACAGGATCGAGGAGGTTTATATCTACCCGGGATTTGATCCCAAGAGGGCTATTGCAGATAATAAGGGCTATATCGAGGGACTCACAACTTTCAGGTATAATGTGTTTGAATTCAGGCATGAGGATAAACTCAAAGCCGATCCGGGTGTCATATCTCAGTCCGTATTCATTATGCCCGGTGAAGACTATGACGCAGAGAAAGTAAAGCAAAGCTATAAGCACCTGTCCTCCCTGCGTATTTACAAACTCGTTAATATCGTATTCGAGGAAAAGTATCCCGATGATCCCTACATGCATGATTATTATCCGCTGGTATGCCATATCCAGCTGAGCCCTACCACATTACAGTCCTATACAGTTGAGCTGGAGGGTACGAACTCTGCCGGTAACCTTGGCATAGGAGGCAATCTGAACTATACCCACAGGAATCTTTTCGGAGGTGCAGAGAACTTTACCACACGCCTGTCAGGAGCGGTGGAGACCATCAAGGAAATTGATCAGCAAGGATTCGGGAATATGATTGAATTGGGACTGGAAGGCAGGCTGACCATCCCGAAATTTCTGCTGCCTTTCAAGACAGAGCGATTCATCAGGAAGTATAATCCGAAAACCAGCACATCCATAAGTTATAATTATCAACACCGACCCGATTACACCCGGTCCGTGTTCCAGACAAGCTTTGGATACAACTGGACGAGCGGCGACTTTATCACACATATCATCAACCCTGTACAACTGAACTTCGTTAAGATGATCGATGCCACGGATGAATTCCTGGAAGACATCAAAGATACCTACCTTGAGTACAGTTATGAAGACAGGTTGATCCTGGGGGTCAATTACAGCTTTATTTTTTCCAATCAGGATATGAAGAAGACAAGGGATTTTGTGTTTTTCAGAACCAACCTGGAGTCAGCGGGTATATTGTTAAAGGGAATGGCCAGGGCGATCAATGCTGAAAGGGACAGCCTCGGAAGGTATGTCATGTTCGGGAATGCATTTGCCCAGTTTGTTAAAGGGGATGTGGAATTCAGGTACTTCAAAATCATGAATGATCAGACCAATCTCGTCTACCGGATCTTTGCCGGCGTTGCCTATCCCTACGGGAACTCCATAACAATCCCATATGAGAAGCAGTATTTCACCGGAGGGGCCAACGGTATACGGGCCTGGCAGGTAAGGAACCTGGGACCTGGTTCCTTCAACATTTTTAATGAGACTGAGACACCCAGGTATCCAAATCAGACAGCTGATGTAAAGCTTGAGGGGAATATTGAATACCGCTTCGATTTGTTCTGGCTCCTGGAGGGAGCCCTTTTCGTTGATGGCGGGAATATATGGTCCCTGAACAAGGATGATGACAGGCCTGGGTCCGTCTTTGAGTGGGACCGCTTTTACAAGGAATTTGCACTGGGGGCAGGTTTTGGATTGCGTATGGATTTCTCTTTTTTCGTTTTCAGGTTTGACCTGGGGATGAAGGTCAGGGACCCGGCGCAACCTGAAGGCAGCCGGTGGGTGTTCATGAACAGCGGTTATAACAGGCCACAATATAATATCGCCATTGGCTACCCATTTTAGGCAGTTCATCCAGTCCCCCGAAAATAAAAGCGGCCTTCTGTTTTATTCTATCCCTGAAACTTC
>DAOUVF010000057.1 GCA_030667765.1 Bacteroides sp. | reverse complement strand
GACCGCTTAAGTATTTCATCGATCTTATTCAGTTCATCTGTGTCAAATTCAGTATTTTGCAGGGCCACCAGGTTATCTGACAGTTGCTTTACTGAACTGACCCCTACCAGTACGGATGTCACCCTGGGATCTTTCAGGACCCAGGCAAGGGCCATCTGGGCAAGGCTCTGGTTGCGCCCGGTCGCCAGGCTATGCAGGCTGCCGATTTTTTTCAGGAGATCCGGGGTGATGGCCTGCTTCTGTAAAAACCCATGGCTTTTGGCAGCCCTCGAATCCTTCGGGATGCTATGCTGGTACTTAGATGTAAGCAATCCCTGGGCGAGGGGCGAAAATGCGATACAACCAATACCCTTATCTTCAAGGGTTTCAAGGAGAGCTTCTTCCGGTTCCCGCACCAGCATGGAATATTTGGGTTGATGGATCAGGCATGGGGTTCCAAATTCATTCAGGATCTTGGCAGCAGCTTTAGTCTGGCTGGCTGTATAATTGGATATTCCAGCGTAGAGGGATTTGCCGGTGCGGACCGCCTGATCCAGGGCCATCATTGTTTCCTCGAGGGGAGTATCAGGATCCGGGCGGTGATGGTAAAAAATATCCACATAATCCAGTCCCATTCGTTTCAGGCTCTGGTCCAGGCTGCCCAGTAAGTATTTACGGCTTCCGAAATCACCGTATGGCCCGGGCCACATTAAATAGCCTGCCTTGGTGGAAATGATCATTTCATCCCGGTAACTTTGAAAATCCTGTTTCAGGATCCTGCCGAAATTTTCCTCGGCAGAGCCTGGCGGCGGACCGTAATTATTAGCCAGGTCAAAATGTGTGATCCCTGCATCAAAAGCGGCATGCATAATGGATCGGTTGGTTTCCGGCTTGTCTACATGACCAAAATTATGCCATAACCCGAGTGAAATGGCAGGTAACATGAGGCCACTCTTTCCGCAACGGTTGAATTGCATTTCTGAGTATCTCTTTGAGGCCGGAATATATTTCATCCTATAAATATTGTAAAAAACTTTAACAAGTTAACAATACGGGATTGGCCTATTATCCGTTTTCTTTTATAATTTTGTGGTTTCTATGCACCGGAGAACGCTCAGAACCAGCGAGAAACCGGATGTGTTTTAGAGTAACCCTAATCCATTGCGATCATGTCAATTCGAAGAATTTTTTTCATATCTCTAATACCGGTTGTAATCGTTGCCACGGGCTATATCGCCTTCAAAAAACTGGCACTTTTTGCGCCTCCATCCATTAACCTGTCTCAATACCGGACTGCCGAGGTGGATATTGGAACCGTGTTCAGGACTGTTGAAGCTGAAGGCGTTGTTGAACCCCAGTCCGAAGTACTGTTATTAAGCCCTGCCTCAAGCATAATCAAGCAGATTGCCAAGGTGCCAGGGAGTCATGTTGATGCCTATCAGACCATCCTGCGCCTGGACCCAAAGCCAATCCAGGATGAAATTGCCAGTATCGAGGATCAGCTCGAGGTAAAAAGGAACAACCTCCATAGAAACCGTCTGAACGCAAGAAGTACAAGGCTGGACCTGGATTATAGCGTTGAGATGAAGAAACTGAGAATAACCTCCCTGAAATCAGAAGTGGCGGACCAGGAAGAGCTGCTGGAGGTGGGCGGGATCTCTCCTGCCAGATTCGAAAAGACCAAACAGGAACTTACCCTGGCAGAAAAGGAACTCGAAATGGTTCTGTCAAAAAACTCGATCAGGCTAAAACAGCTGGAAGCCGAGGAGCAGGGATTGAAATTACAGATAGAGATACAGGAAAAAGAGCTGGAAACAAAAAATGAAAATCTCAGCAAGACAACCGTACGTGCCCCTTCGGCGTGGATTGTCATGTCCATCAACGGGAAGGAGGGAGAGAAGGTAAACAGGGACCAGTTGCTGGTCAGGCTATCGGACCTGTCCTCCTTTAAGATCAATGGGACGGTAGCCGAGGAGCATGCTGCCATTATGAAAACCGGAAATACGGTTTTTGCCATTGTTGACAGGGAGAAACTTGTGGGGACGATTGCGAATATAAGTCCCGAGGTACAGGGAAGCAAAATAAGCTTTGATGTGTACCTGGAAAATAGCAATCATGCAAAGTTATTGGCCAATATGCAGGTGCCACTGCTGATCGTCAGGAGAATGAAAGAAGGGGTGCCAAGGATTCAGAACGGGGATGGACTGGGCAAGGGGAGGAGGTCTGAAGTCTACGTGATTGAGGGCAGCAAGGCTGTACGAAAGGTGGTTAATTTTGGCATGAGGGGACTGGATCACAGTGAGATATCTTCCGGCATACAGGTCGGGGACAAGGTTATTATCTCGGACATCGCTGCTTTCCGGGGCCGCCCGGAAATAGAAATTATAAATTAATAAGCAAATCAAGATGGGAAAGCGAATTACTTCCATTCTCTTACTGGGAATGGGATTGCAATTGATATGCAATCAGGATTTATCGGCACAGAAAATGGATATTAAGCTCAACCTGAGCCTGAAAGATGTAGTGAACCTGGCCATAGCCCAGTCCACCTCCATGAAATACGTGCAAAACAGGAATGTCAATTACTACTGGAGATACCAGAATTTCAGGACCGGGTTCAGACCGCAATTGATCCTGAACGGTGACCTGCCGAATTATAACCATACTACCGAGCCTATCACGCAGCCTGACGGGAGTGTTGAATTCAGGCAGGTCTCAAATATCCAGATGTTCGCCAATGTGGCACTCAGCCAGTCCATTCCGCTGACCGGGACCTATATCTACGCTGCTTCATCAGTTTACCGCATAGAGGATTTTTTCAACAATAATATTGAGTTTTCAGGCACACCCATTTCCATAGGGTTTGTACAGCCGGTATTTGCCTATAATCATATGAAATGGTCGAAACGAACTGAACCATTGCTCTATGAGGAATCGACGAAGGAATTTATTGAGTCCATTGAAGAAATATCCTTCAGAGCTACCGTATACTTTTTCAGGTACCTGAGGATACAAACCAATTTTAACCTGGCTCAGAGCAACCTGAAAAACGGGAATAATAATCTGAAAATAGCCCAAACAAGAAGGGATCTGGGTACCATATCGGAAAATGATTTTTCCAGGATACGCCTTTCGGTGATCAATGCCCAAAAAGCCCTGAACAAGTCGAGAATGGACCTGAAAAATGCCGACTTTGAGTTGAAAACATATATACAGCTGGAACCTGAACATGAAATTGAACTGGAAATGCCGCTGGATATTTTTCTGTTCAATATTGATATGGATATTGCCCTGGCGGAAGCCCTGGAAAACCGGAAGGAAACACCTCAATATGAACGACGCCTGATTGAAGCGGACAGGCAGCTTACATGGGCCAAACGAAACAGCGGCCTGAATGCAACCCTGAGGGGAAATTACGGGATGTCAAATGTCTCCTCTTCCGTGGGGGGAATCTACCGGCAGCCTGAGCAACAAAAGCAGGTAAGGCTTTCCCTGTCCATTCCCATACTGGACTGGGGAAGGTCCACTTCCCGGATCAAGATGGCCGAGTCCCAGCGTGAGCTGGTATTGTACGATGTGGCCAATGATAAACGCAGCTTTGAACGGTCGATTGTGGTTCAGGTCGAACAGTTCAGCCTGCTCAAAGACCAGATGACCACTTCCGAGGAAGCGGATAAGGTGTCGGAGAACGGTTATGAGATTGCCCTGAAAAAGTTTCAGAACGGGGAGATCAGCATCACGGACCTGAACATCTCATTGCAGGAGCGGGAAGCAGCCAAGCGGGATTATATCAGCTCCCTGGAGGATTACTGGGAAGCATACTACAGGCTACGCATACTCACCCTGTATGATTTTGAAATGCTGGAGAAGATCTGGTATCCCAATCCCATGCTGAATGTGTCCGGCAAAAATAATAAGTCCGTCAGTCTGGATCCATAATGAACCTGTTGCCTAATAATCCTTGTAATGATCCTCCATGATGTACCTCCATTTCTCCATCAGTTCCCTGTTGAGGTCGAGTGGTGGTACGGCGTCTTCCGGCAGGAAAGGTTTGTATGGATGTTCCTTTGAATATTCCTCAAATTCAGCCTTAATGGTGGCAAGTTCTTCAGGGAGTGTCAGGAGATCAATCGCAGAGGCTGCCATTGCCCTGGCTCCTGCATTCAGCCCTTTCCATGCCGCAGATCCGTAATTGCCAGCTACGACTGACCAGTGGTGTCCAATGGTTCCCGGTACACCTCCTGGAAAAACTATGGTGGCTGTTGGGGCAATCAAAGATACTTCGCCAACATCGGTGGATCCTCCGCCTGTAAACTTCCCGGAAGGGGCCTTTAATGAATCCACCTTATCTGGCATTCCTTTTTCCTCCTTGCCTAGCCCCTTTTGCATGGCCCTGGCATACTGCTGTTCCTCTTCACTCCATTCCGGCATGCCTGCCAGTTCAATATTCTTCTGAAGAATCTCGGCCAGCGCTTTATTGGAATGTTTCTGGTGTATGGCAGTCAGAATACGGATATCGCTCAGCTCGGTCCCGGTCGCCAGTGCCGCTCCTCTGGCACAATTGACCACCCGTTCATACATCTCTTCCAATCTTTCATCGGTATTCCTGACATAATACCAGACACTGGCTTTATCGGGTACGACGTTTGGAGCTTCCCCTCCCTCCAGTATGATATAATGCAGGCGGTAGGTATAGAATAAATGTTCCCTCAGGTAATTGGTGGCAATATTCGTGAGCTCAACAGCATCCAGCGCAGATCTGCCGCTCCATGGAGCCCCGGCACCGTGCGCCGTCTTTCCACGAAAGGTAAAAATGACCGAAAAAAGTGCGTTGCCACCCACACCATATGATGTGCCAAACTTACTGCTGTGGTGGTTATCGATGACTGCATCTATCCCTTCGAACAAACCGGCACGGATCATATAGGGCCGGCTGATCAGGGTTTCTTCTGCAGGTGAACCAAAGAATTTTATGGTTCCTTTCATATCGAACTCATCCATAGCATTTTTCACGGCAATGGCTGCAGCGATGCCGGCCGTGCCCATGGTATTGTGACCGCAACCATGCCCGGGAGCCCCCTCAATCAGCGGGTCCTTTGCCGGAACCAGCGCTTTTTGTGATATCATTGGCAGGGCATCATACTCTCCGAGTATCCCGATTACGGGCTGGCCGGAGCCATATGTGGCCACGAAACAGGTCGGCATGCCTGCCAGTCCCATTTCCACCCTGAATCCTTCTTCCTCAAGTGTCTTAGCAAGTAAGGCCGAAGACTTATATTCCTGAAGTCCGAGTTCAGCATAGGACCATATCGCATCGGATATCCGTCCATATTTTTCAAACGATTCGGGTTTGCTGATATAATCCAGTACAAATTGCTTTTCCGGTGTGACGGGCTGTTTGTCTTGTGATTGAGCAAAGACTGAAACCGGTAACAGGATCATGAAAGCGATACGTAACATCTTCTGGGTAATCTGGGTAATCATCATGGTTGTAAAGTTTGGATCAAATATAATAAAGCCTACTGAGATCATGTCTCAGCTATCTTTTTCTTCTTTTTCTGCGTCTGGTTTTTTTCTCCGGTTGCACAGGGGAAATAGTAAAATTAAAGCTTGTTTTTTGTGCTGGCAGCAGGTAAGCCGGACGGCAGCCCGGACCGCAGGTGGCCGTCCCGAGTCCACTTTGACGGTAATCAAAATTAAACGTGATATAATCCTCCTTTTCAAGCTGCCAGGTGTGTTTTGCTTCTGTAATACTGGCATCATTGTACCTGTAGGCGCTGAAGTTCATGGGTTCTTGACTGGAGAATCGTAGTCCATATCCCTGATCATCGCTTATGCTTACCCGGCGGATCTGTGAGCGGTTGCCGTTCTCCTGCGGGACAATGTAATCTTCCCACAGTTCATCGACGGTTTTCCGGAAAACATCAACCCTGCCGCTGGATTGGCGGTCAGGGTAAGTCTCATGGGGCCCCATACCATACCACTCAACGTTTGAATACCTGCCGGGTAGTCTGAATTGCATGCCGGTTTTCGCCAGGTATTCGGGTTTGTCCCCAGGATCCGCCAGGACCTCAACCTGCATCTTTCCATCCCCGTCTATGCGATAGCTGATCTTTACCTGAAAAATTAATTCCTGCCGCTTATTGTGCAGATCGAATGATGATGTCAGCAGCAGGCGGCCCTCGTCATCCCTCGAAGTTGTAAAGCCGGTCAGGATATGATCAAGGCTGTCAAGACCGGCCTCCTTCCATTTCCCGTAACCATTCCTGTCTTTCAGGTCATTCTCGGTGGGAGGACGCCAGAAATTGATAAACGCACCGTTCATGATCAATTCCTTACCATCCAGTAACCAGGATTCCAGCATCCCTTCCTTGCTGAATGTGATTGTGTACCCTTTGCCATTGATGATTACAGATGCCTGCTCTTCGGTTACCGTGTAATCTGGGGAAGGTATGTCTGCAGTTGCAGTTGCAGGAGCAGGAGACACAGAGGACAGCAGGAACTGTTCCCATGCCACCAAATGACCCTTGGTTGCCCATTTTTTGTCTTCCGGCAGGAACACCTGGATATCCAGGAAGTATTCCTTTCCGGGCAGCAGGCCTGCCGGGTCAGGTTCCGGTAGCCGGATGGGAAGACGTATGATCCCTGAATCCTTCGGCTGTATCCCTGGCAGGGATATTTCTCCCTCCTGCAGGAGTTTGCCTTCACTTTTTATTTGCCAGCGGGCATCAAAATAATCAAGGCTGGTAAAATTATACCGGTTGATCAATTTGATTTCACCATTCGGAAGGTTGGTTGGTTCAAAATGGATGTACTGGTAGATTTTTTTTATTTCCTGTATTGCCGGACTGGTACGGCGGTCGGGGTATACCAGGCCGTTCAGGCAGAAACTGCCATCATTGGGACTGTCTCCGAAATCACCCCCGTAAGCCCAGTATTTCTCTCCGGATTCCGTGTATTTAGCCAGTCCCTGGTCCACCCAGTCCCATACAAAGGCCCCCTGCATCCTGGGATGAGCATAGATCACATCCCAGTAATCCTGTAATCCGCCTACACTGTTTCCCATTGCGTGGACATATTCACAGATGATCACCGGCCGGGCCGGGTAATCTTCATGATATTCTTTCATGTCTTCAGGTGAGGCGTACATATCGGAGATGATATCAAACCTGGAAGGCTTGCGTTCCGGTCCCCGGCGGTCAAGATGATCTTCATAGTGAATGGGGCGGGAGGGATCCCTTTCCCTGATCATGGTTTCCATTGCGTAGTGGTTTTCTCCAAGTCCGGTTTCATTGCCGAGGGACCAGACGATCACCGATGGATGGTTCTTGTCCCTTTCCACCATCCGCCTTCCCCTGTCCAGGAAGGCTTCCTGCCATTCAGGATCTTTGGCCAGGGTGCTCTCCCGCCTCAACTCGTGGCTCTCAATATTAGCCTCGTCCCAGAGGTAAATGCCATAAATATCACAGAGTTCATACCAGCCGGGTGTATTTGGATAGTGGGATGTCCTTACAGCATTGATATTGTGCTGCTTCATCAGGGTGATGTCATGAACCATCAGTTCCCGGCTCATGACCCTGCCGGTTTCGGGGTGTATCTCATGGCGGTTGGTGCCTTTGAGATCAACTGCTACTCCGTTTACCAGTAGTTGTCCACCGCTAATTTCTACCTTACGGAATCCCACCCTGGAGGAGATGACCTCTTCTGTTCTTCCCTGCTCATCCTGCAGCTCAAGGATCAGGGTGTAGAGATTCGGGTGTTCGGCGCTCCAGAGCCTGGGCCGGATCACCTCCTGCTGGAATTGTATGGTCAATTCCTGCTGATAGTTCAATGATTGGTTGATATCCAGCTGATGATTGAGGATCTCCCTGTCTTTATCTCTCAGTGAAATATATATCTTTTTAGGATTACTGCGGTCCATCCCGGCATTCCTGATACTCACCCTCAGATCAAAGACCGCATTGGAATAATCCTGGTCAAGGTCAGTCGTCACAAAGAAATCACGCATGTGCATGGCCGGTCTTGCCATCAGGTAAACATCCCTGTATATACCACTCAGCCGCCAGAAGTCCTGGTCCTCCAGGTAAGAACCATCCGACCAGCGGTAGACCTCAACGGCGAGTGTGTTGTGGCCTTCCTGCAGGAATGGGGTCAGATCAAATTCAGCAGCCGTCATACTGCCCTGGCTGTAACCCACCTTCATACCGTTTAACCATAAATAGAAGGCTGACTGCACTCCCTCAAAATGGACATATACCTGCTTTCCATCCCAGTTTTCCGGGATATCAAACCCGGTACGGTAGGATCCTGTGGGATTGTCCCGGTTAATATTCGGGGGTTCAGCCGGAAAGGGATGTTTGATATTGGTATAGATAGGTATGCCATATCCTTTCAACTGCCAGTTGGACGGGACTTCAATATCATCCCAACCAGTGTCATTGTAATCCGGCAGGTAGAAATCCACGGGACGTTCTTTCGTGTCTGCCGACCAGTAAAATTTCCATGTACCGTTCAACATCATGATGTTCTCCGATGCCAGCTTGTCAAATTGCAGGGTGGCATGTGCATGCTGTTTATTGTAGGATATTATCCCGGGGTTTTCCCAGTCATGCTGCAATGGGGCATCCTGGGCGTTTACCGGTCCGGGAACCATTCCGACTGCTATGACGGAGTAAACCAGCCTCAAAATTTTCATTGTTCTACCAATCATTTCATCTTTTCGATTTACTGTAATCTTCTATTTCTTTCCACAGGTCCTTTTTCATTCTGTCTGCATCGATACGTGTAAAAACATGTATTTTGCGCTGGACATTTTCCGGTGGGGTGATCACCTGCTTTTGTGATGACATCTCAGGGTACAGGATGGCTTGTATCAGGGCAAGGCTCCCCATGGGAATGGAATCATTTCTCAGGTCCAGGGCCTTCCAGCTCTCCACTATATTATCAAACAGGCTGTCCCTGAGGGGGAATTTGCCGAGGGACTGGCTGCGGTCGATGACCAGGTCATGCCCTATGGTGGCAGGCATGATGTACAAATCAAGGTCTTTTGTGTTGAGCAGGATATCCATGGCATCCAGGTCATTTTTGGTATTCCATTCATTTTTATTCCAGACCCTGGTAGACGGCTCATACCAGGGTCCCATGATATAGCAATTGATCTTTACTGCGATATCAGGCACTGTTATGAGGGCGGTTGCAAGATTGGTAACAGGCCCCAGGCATACCAGGTTCAGTTTTTCACCGGCAGGTGTTTCCGAGGCTCTTTTAATGATATAGGAGGAAGCCCTGTTTGAACTACGGTCCCTGTAGGAAGTACGGTCCCTGTTTTTACTGCTCATTACAGGCCATGCTGCTCCTGGCAGGTTGGGTACATTGTACTGGTTAAAATGTTTGAGAATATACTGGTTTACAGCCTGGTTCAACTCGACTGTACTGTCATTATCCAGGTCAGCCGGCCTCCACTGAGCTGAAAGGAGTCCCTCTAACACAACCTCTTCTTCAATTAAAAAACGGACAATAGCCATTATATCATCCTGTCCGTGGGCGGAGTCTGTATCAATGATCAGGCTCAGCTTATCCCGCCTTGTCAAATCCCGGAAGAAGCTTATATTGCTTACCACCAGGTACACAATGAAGGCAATTAAGATGAAGATAAATATCCTTTTCAGGATCCTTTTCAGAGCAGTTTTCATTTTACCTTGTATTATACTGGTTTAGCCTGCTTCTCTTCGAAGTTTCAGGGTATTAATATAATGGATGAATTTTCTGAACAAATCGAGCAGTACTGCGATGTAGACGAGAAATGAGAAACCCCAGAGGATCAATAAATTGAACCACTTCGTGTCGGTGAGCTGGTCGTTGAACTTCTTGTAAGGAGCATAGAAATGTGCCCGGCCAAAGTTGGATTCCGGTATAAGGTAAATGGGATCATCCTTCTGTACTAACTTACCATTGATTTCCTGAATTTGATTTACCTCATGATAGTTGGTTACCTGTTCCTCGAGGCGGTCATTCTGATTATCCTGTCTGAGATTGAAAACTGCGTCAGAACCCAGGGAATCTGACAGCTTTGTGTACAACTTGTCTATCTGATCGGTAGTGTTCCTGGCGGCTTCCCTGAAATCCAGGCTGGCATAGGTGAGCCAGTCCTCCAGTTCCGTGGCATATGACTCATCAAAATCATTTATGTTCAGCCTGGCCCCATGTTCGAATGCGAAAAGATCAGGATGATCGCCTAGTTTTTCAACCTCATGATTTAACAATGCAAGGTTGGCTTTCAGGATCTGCTGGTCTCCGCCTACCCCCAGATTCCTGTTACACTCATCCAGTTTGTTTAGCAGGCGGGGAATTAGAAAGGATACCTTGAATTGAGCTTCGCTCTTCTGCTGTTCATATAAATAAAAATTCTTGTCATAGCGGTTGTTCCTGGCCTGTTCCACAGCGAGGGCCTCGTATGCCCACCTTGATACCATCATGTCTCCAATCACGGGCACATAGACCCTGGATGTGATACTCTTGTTAAGATCGTCAAATTTTACTGTTACACCGCTGAGCAACAACTGGGGGATAAGGATCAGGGGGATGAGTATATATATGTTTACAATCGAGTTCATTCCGGCTGAAATATTCAGTCCCAACATATTGGCAGTGAAGGCCGTACTGAAAAGTATCAGCCAGTAGCTGAAGGTCATTCCCTTGATTTCAAGGATCCAGTTGCCTACGAGCACATATAGCAGCATTTGAATGGCAGACAGTG
>DAOUVF010000105.1 GCA_030667765.1 Bacteroides sp. | reverse complement strand
AGGTCAGCACACAGGCCATCGCATTATATGGCCTGTAAATCCGCACCATATCTTCGACCCATTTCTCAGTGCCCCCGCAATGAATATGTGAATCAATAATGAACCCGGGAAGGGCGGTTGATCCGGAATATTCTTTCATCTCAGCAGCATCCACCCTGCTGCTTTGTAAAACAGGAGATATCAAAGTGGTTGCTGCTGCAACTTTTACACCTTTGTTAAAAAATTCCCTGCGTCCAATGTGGGTTGCTGAGCTTTTCATTTTAGTAGTTTTAAGTTTTATAGCCATCCTGGCTTTTAGCCTTATCCATAAAAGCCAGCATATTTTCGAGCGTAACGTCCCCTTCCACATCATGCGCCGGGGCAAAAATATATCCCCCCTCTTTGCCAAGATCCAGCAGCCTTTCACTCTCTTCAATAACGTCATCCACACTTCCGTATGGAAGTATCCGCTGGGTGGATAAGCCCCCGTGAAACGACAGCCGTCCTTTATAAGAGGGCAATAATTTGTAGATATCCATAACTTCAGGCTGAAAAGGATTAAAATTATCCAATCCGATTTCAATGAGCGGATCGAAAAGTTCGTCCACATCACCACAGGAGTGAATGAATACAAACTTGCCGGCATCCTTAACAACCTTGAATATCCTGGCTAAATATGGCTTTATAAATTCATTCCAGAATTCCTGCCCCATAATCAGCCCTCTTTGCTGTCCCCAGTCATCTCCTAACTTTACAGCGTCAATATCGAATTCGAGAGCACGTTTGATCTGTGTGATGTTATAGTCGCATATTGCAGTCATCAATTCATGCACGAAGTCCGGATTTATAACAAAATCCATAAGCAATGCCTCCATGCCCCGTAAGGTCCAGGCCCTTTCATACATCGAAAAACCGATCTCGAACAAACGGAACCGGTCCGGATATTTTTCAAAAAGCAGGGGTATATCCCTGAAATACCGGTCTGCCAGAGGATTCGGGAAACTATACCCTTCCAGTGTGGGTTGAGGTAAAACCTGGCCTTCCACATTTCCAATATCCTTATCAATCGACCGGTCCCATATCACATTGAAACCGTCTTTGAAACGGTCATTCCCGATATCTTCAAAGTAACCGATTTCATCACCCAATACGAGCAAATGGTTTCCCGTGATATCCATGATGTCTTCCGAACCGTAATGATCTATCAGCTTCTGCTTTGCTTCAACCGTAAACCCAAAATGCCAGGGAACATAAGGTGGCCGTTTATGTTCCAACACCGTTTTCACTATATCACGCTTGGTCATGATCCCTCCATTCATGTAAATTTAAACAATTTGCAACTTGACCTCACCCTCCAGGTCCATGTTCACGGCATTAAACTCAAAGCCATATAACTTCCATGTTTTACAGGATGCCGGCTGTCCGTTAATGTGAACGGATTGTGGTTCATGCCCTGATTTCAGGAAAAGTAAAGTAGCCTCAGGAAGCAGATTCTCAACGTATAGTGTGAACATATCTGACGAGTTAAACCTTGCCGTTACGCTTCGGCGAGACATTTCCCATTGATAAATCTGCTCACTTGTCCACCATTCGAGCCCCTTTGCCCGGCCGTATTCCACAAGATCGCAAAGCGCTTCAGCCACATGAGGTTTTTGTATGTGGGCCGGATGAAAAAGGAAGTGTGCAACTCCGTGATGCCGTAGCACGGAATCGACAAATTGTCTGCCATATTCAGCCGGACAGACAACCACCAGATCCTGTGTGATTAAATTTATTTCCAAAACATTCAGCATGCGTGGGGATTCGATCTCATCATCTATCGGAAAATACGGCTGAGATCCACCTAAGGGAAATCCAATTGTACCTTTTTTACTCGGTCCGCGTGTCTGGTCAGAGTTAATGCCGACCTCCTCACACCAGCGTAGATAATCGAGGCGGTTTTCCCACCGCGTATAATGATTCTTATTGGAAACGATATGTTCAAGCCCTGCCTCTTCCTTCAGCCACCGGTGCTGCAAAATGAAGTTTTCCTTCGACCATGATGTATGTTCGCCGCCGCTCCTTGCATCATAATGCAGTGCTATTTCAAACTCTTGTTTCTTCAAAGTCCGGTAAAACTCTTTCGGGTAACCGCCAGGATAGAGTATACACCAGGTTGACTTCACGTTGCAACGGTTCAACACATCCAACATTGCAGGCGCCATTGCCGGGTCGTTGCCATCAGAATCATGTGATATTAACCCTACTGCTTTAAGGCCGCGCGGCCAGTACCAGAGGATGGGCAGGGTGATACCTTGTTGACTGGCAACGTGAAAAACACTCCGCAAAATAATCTCCCTCAATTCGTCGCTGATCGGTTCGAGAAAGGCAGGTTCTCCGTCGGGTTGCATGAGGATACGGTCTCTCTGCCAATCAAGTACACAACCATCCTCGGCTTTCAGCTCCCCATCGTTAAGCGGAGCAGAACCATCCGGTGCCGGTTTGCCGTCCTGCAACACAGGCACACCCTGTTGAATGTGTACTATGGAAAAAATCAAATCGGGTGCAAGTAAAATTGCCTGGCCTTCCCCAAAACGGTTTTCCACGATAGCACTGCCTTTTGGACCTTGCCTGCCCGTATCCAATTCAGCCAGCGAAGTTGCCGTACCTGCCGTAACAGCATGACCGCCAAACACATGCAACGAACTTCGTAATCCTTGAGTAACTGCGTGATCTTCAGTGCTTACTTTTATCCATCCTTCGGCTAAAGGGCGTTGGCCATCCACCCCAAAAACCCTTTCCAGTCCGGATGTTCCGCCGATACCGATCAGTGAACCACCATTTTCAACCAGAGAGGCCAGGATTCCCTGTTGATCCGGTGTCAATTGCAAATCACCCGCCAGAACCACAATGGAATCTGTGCGGTTAGCCAATGATGACAGCTGGGAAGGGATCAGTATCTCAAAGAACAATCCCGCATGATGGAGGATTTCCCTGATGTAGGTCCAGGTAACAGCACGCGGATCGATGTCCCTGGAAACCGACTGAGTAACAACTATGACGGGTGAATTCACCGCGATTCCCGGGAAGTCATCTGTTAAATCCGCTTCACCCGGAATCGGTTCCAGGGTTCGGGTTCCCGCTGGAAGCGCAGAAAGTACTGTTCCTCTCAACCCTTGCATAAACAGATAACCGCCTGCTGCGGCCGTTTTCCCGATAAAACTTCGCCGTGTCGTATAACCGCGCAGCCAATATTTCTTCATGCCATTTCCGTCTTAAAGCAATTGCTTCCGGTTCTCGTATACCTTTTGTATTGAACTGACAATGTCATCCATATCCTGACGCTCAGCCAGCAACATGTTCTGAAAAAACCAGACAGCTTCCCGGCATAGCTGCTCGTTATCGGGCAGATTTTTTAATTCCTCCCGGTAAGTGTCCAATCTTTGCTTTGAAAACAGCCTTTTATACCCTTTAGAATTCAAAGCTTCCTCCATTAAACCATCATTATATTGTGGCCCGTATCCCCCGGAACATGGAATACCTTCTGCAGACAAGGCTTTCAGAAATTTCTCTCTTGGCAGATCATCAAAATGCTCTTTTTTATAGCGGAAGGGATAAAGGTGATAAGCCGAACGGGTTGCCCCGTCTGCTAATTTATAGGGTATAATCCCTGGAATATCTTTTAATTTTGAATTCAGGTACAATGCATTTTCCAGCCGCTTATCCGCATCTCTTTTGGCCCGTTCCATCTGTGACATTAATATGACCGCCTGATACTCCATCATTCTTTTGTTCCCGCCACGAAATGGGTAACCTCTGAATTCACTTTTATTTTTACCATATGCTCTTCCACAATTATGATAAGAATGGCAGAGGTCCATAAGTTCATCATCATTTCCTACAACTGCTCCTCCTTCTCCTGAAGGAATATGTTTGGAATTCTGGAAGCTGAAACAGCCCAGATCACCCAGTGTGCCACATTTTTTACCCTCGTATTCAGCCAGCCAGGCCTGACAGGCATCTTCAATTACAACGAGACCATTTTTCTTTGCAATTGCATTGATACGATTCATATCAGCAGGCAAACCAAGGATATGCACCGGAAGGATGGCTGTGGTCCGTTCCGTGATCTTCTCTTCGATCTTGTGCGGATTAATGGTAAATGTTTCCTGATCGGTATCAGCAAAAACAGGTAATGCCTTCTGGTTGAAAACTGCATTGTAGGTTGCGATAAAAGTATATGGAGATACGATGACCTCATCGCCTGCATCAACTCCCAGAACATGAAGTGCGGTTTCCAGAGCGGTTGTTCCGCTTGCTGTGGCAAGAGCCCTCCTGGCTCCTATTAATTCGGCATATGCTATTTCAAACTCGTCTACTTTGGTACCCCTGGCCCGGTACCAGTTTCCACTCCGGAGGACTGATAAAATGGGTGCTTCAGCTTCAGCATCCCATACCGGCCATTTCAGCCAGTCATCAGTCCTGACAGGTTTTCCTCCGGTAAGGGCAAGTTCTGAAACCGGCACTTTATTTGAAATTCCGTAAACAGGCACCTTGTATGATAATAAGGCGCCGGCTGTTCCTACAGAAGCGCTTGCAATAAATTTTCTTCTGGAAAAGCTTTTCATTTTCATGACTTAAAGTTTAGTATATAAATTGTTTAGTAATTCTCCGATTTTATTCCTGTATTGGATCAGGGCCTGTGGATCTTTGTTGTATGCTGTTGGTCCCTCTACCAGCTCTGATGGTAAGGTAAGTAATTTACGGGCTTCTTTTATAAGTTTTTTGTTCTTCCCTCCATTTTCAGAAGTTGCTTTTTCCAGTAATAACAGGTACTCATAATCCTCTATGCCATCACGTATTTTTTCCAGCCGCAGACAGGGTATGGGGCCATCAAGATATTTTTTTAACCGGTCCCCGGGATCCCTGTTTGGCGGATAGAAGAACCGGCCATCCCCGTTGCCCCATCCTGATTGTTTTCCGTAAGGCAAACCATAACCCACAGTATAAGACATGGGATCTTCCCAGGGATCTTGTAAATAACCCTCAGGTGAGGCAGTGTGGGAGTTCCAGTAAATAGCTGACCATATCAGGATCCCATTCAAATGGAATTTATACGATAGCCATAGCCACATCCGCATGTTGATATCATCATGGTCAATAAAAAGGCTCAGGTAGGGTGATTTGGGACAACAACATACATATGACCAGAATTCCGTCCCCTGTGCCACCAGGTCTTTGATGATTTCTTCATCAAGCTGGCCAATCACCGTACAACTGATATCCGTAATGTCCATAATATCAGGACCCGGTTGATGCTCGGTAATGAAGCGGGTGATCTTCGGCGCCGACCGGCTGATGATCTCCATCCCTTCCCGGACAAAAGGATAATTCTCCGTATTGGGTTCATCAAACCAGTACACATATTCCTTCCCCAGCCATCCCTTCTCTTCAAGATGATCCTGAACCATTGACAGGTATTTTTTCATCAAATAATCGTATTCAACCGTTCCCTGGGCAAACCCTCCGAACATACCCCTTCTCTGTGCATGGAAATTACCCGAAGGCAGTCCCTGCAAGGGCAAATGATAGGCATTGAAACCCAGTTCATCGAGATATTTTTCACCTGCTTTATCAAATTCCGTAAAATCAACCTGAAGATCCAGGTCTTCCGGATCCACCTCAAAATCACCCTGGGACAGGAGATTATTGCCATTCTCCGTATTGAAAAAACGGGCATCATCAAACCAGGCAGTCCCCGTATAATGGCCTGAATTGCTCCGGAACACCGGAAAAAGGTGTATGGTTATAAATTTGCTCTCTTTCCGGAACGGCCTTATTTTAAGGGTATCGGCCTCCCATTTGTCATGGCCTGTGAATTCTTCAATCCTGTTCTAAAAAAGCATTTCCTTCTGGTTGGCATCATAACATTTCACCAGTACGCAATACTTCTGCTCAGGTTTGGCGGTCCGGGCATACCAGGCAAGTGTATATGATCTCATATGATCTACCTCAATCAAGTCATTGTTAGAGGCCTCAATATTGCTTTCCACGTCATTGTCCGACACTTTGAGGGCCTTCTCACCGCTGTAAACATTATCACTGGTAAAGACGCCTCCTGTCCAGTCCAATCCATCAATCCTTAATTCCATGGGATATAGACTGAAAGGAGCAGTAGGGGCAATACTATATTCAGCCATCATACTGTAATATTTATCGGTGACTGCCCGAAGTTCATCCAGGGATTCGAGATTGTGGTAATTCCGGATCATATCTGTATGCATACCAAAAGATGACCGCATGCTTGTCTCTTCAGGAATGGCGAAATTCCAGACTTTTACTGATACGGGTATTTCCCTGCTCCAAGTACCCGCGGTAAGTTGTATAGAACCATTGTAGTCACCTGGAGCTGCATCTGCCGGGATCTTTACAGTGATGAAGAAAGGTTGGTTCTTTCCTGTCTGGAGGTTTATAGGCTCATCAAGTAATGGTAGAGGATCCGGGTACCAGCCGCGTTTTCCATAGCCATCTGTTGGCCGGACCACCTCTATGTACTCCACCTTCCTGACCGTAATTTGTTTATTCGATATTATGGCACCTGATCCGGATCTCAGATCTGCCGCTTTTATCGCAAATCCATTCATGGCCTTATATGGCAGTACAATGACCTGCACTGATTCAAATTCATTCACCGCGGCTAATATTTGAAGGGGGATGGGCTTGCCCTCAGGGATGGGATCGTTTTGCATGATCTTATAAGCTCCTTCCGCCCACCAGACAGCGCATGACTCATCTGATCCGATGGCGTAACCATAATCCGCAGCCCTGGTATTCAGTCCGGCGAGTAATAGAACTACACCCATTAAAGGAAAAAACATCTTTAGCATTGAAGGTCTCATGATATCATTGTTTAATTCTTGTTTAACCATCTTAATAGTTCTTCACAAACGGATTGTTCTTCCTTCCTGAAAATAAAACCAAAATCTTCACTTCTGCCTTTTTGAGCATATACAATTTCAGGGAAGGCCAGCTTCTCCCCTGCCCTCACCTCTTCCAGAATGGCTCCATTTGCAGATAGTGGATTAATAATCAATAATTTACGTGGGCAAAGTGCAGCCATCAGGTCCGGCAGATCATATGCTTCAAGGGCTCCTGCCACTGTGGAGGGTATAAACCCGGGTGAATATTCATGGGACAGGGCAATGTCTGCAAAACTTAAAAACGGCTGCACCAGGCAAACTTTTTGAATAGTCTCTTCGAAAACAGCCGCATGAAGGACTTCACTTCCAAGTACCCCAACTGAAATGGCAGAAATTGATTTATGATCAGGCAACTTGGTTTGAATGAAATGTGCCATCCTGCTTAAATCTTCTGCCCTCAATCCAACAATGGATTTACCTGTCAGGATACCCGCGAACCATTGGTTATAAGAAATATTTTCAATATAAGCATCCCCTTTCAGGTAACCCGGTCCCAATTCCCCGATTCCCGGCAGGTCTCCCAACAATACACTGTAACCTGCTGTCACCAGCTGCTTGGCCAGGCTGTCCATGTTTGCAGCATAATTTTTCCCTTTCTCATGCAATAAAAGAATGGCCTCACTTTTACTATTTTGAGCAGGCAAAAACAAAGCCATTGGGATCATGTACTCTCCACTTCCCGGTATCAGGTATTTTTCCAGCTTATATTCTGCATTTACAAACCGTCCTGAAAAAATTTCATGATCGAATTTCTCAGGGAATGAAAATCCGGAAATTCCGGCAGCCGCTTCGGGAACCCTGGACAGGTGCTCATGAATGTTGGTTCGCTTGGATTCCAGAGCCGACACCTGTTTCTCAACAATCTTTTTGTTCAATGAATAGATGGTCTCTCCTTTTAATGAGGTAGCAAGCTGGCCTGTTTCTGTGATCCAGAATTCTTCAACCGGTATGGTTTCAACTTCATGGTCGCTTGGATCGCCAGTATTATCAAGATGCTTCTGAAAAAAGGCATATATGGCCTCCCTGTTTTTCGTGGTGAAACCGTGAACATGATTTTCCTCTGTCATTTGTAAATTGCCCTCTGCGCCCAGGGCTCTGAATGCCTTGCCGGCCTCCTGAAAGGTCTCCCTGGCCCCCTGAATGCTGAAAAAGTCCCGGGTGGTACTGCTTATTAACGTTGGTTTCGGAGCCCTGGCTACTATGAGATCAGGATGATCAAGACCCTGGTAAATGAACTGGAAAAGATTCTGTTCAGCATCCTGCGGTCCCCTGCTCCTTAAAAGATAATTGAAATTGGTAATAAAACATTCGGGGGCAGCAGCAAGGATCCTGTCATCGACAGCCCCAATAAAGGCCGATGATGTTCCCCCGCCTGAAAGTCCCGTGAGTCCTAATCTGTCCGGATCGACTTCCTTCCTTGATAATAACACATCAACACCACGGATACCATCCCAGATAAAGTATATTGCCGGAGAATATCCGGATATAAAACATTGTGCTCCGGGGTAAGAATGTTCCTGTGTGGAGCCGAACCTGGACTTCCCCGATGCTGCCTCATAATATTGTAAACGCTCACCCTGTCCGATCTGGTCATAGGTCAATACAATAAATCCCTTTTTTACCAGGTTGATGATGGTATGCTGGTATATATCCCTCCT
>DAOUVF010000400.1 GCA_030667765.1 Bacteroides sp. | reverse complement strand
GAATTAGTGCTAATAAACCAGGGCCGGATCTTTATTCCTCTCCTTCCTTTTTCAGGTATTTATCCAGAAACTCCAGGATCTGTCCGTAGCCTTTGATTTCATTTTCCTTCTTCATAAATCCATGCCCTTCATCCGGGAACACTATGTATTCTACATGGACCTCATTTTCCCTGACCGCTGCTACTATTTCATCAGATTCAACCTGCAGGACCCTTGGGTCATTGGCACCCTGAAGTACCAAAATTGGATGCTTTACATTCTGGGCATGGAACAAAGGGGAGATCTCATACAACCTCACGGAATCTTCTGTAAAAGGATCGCCCAACTCATCAAAGAGGGCTTCCCTGAATGACTCCCAGTAAGGGGGGATGGACTTAAGGGTCCTCAACCAGTTGGTGACCCCAAAAAGATTTACACCCACGGTGAACTCTTCTGGCGCAAATGTCATCGCGGCCATGGTCATGTATCCACCATAACTTCCCCCTATAATGCCAATCTTATCTGCATTAATATAATCCTGGGATTGCAGCCATTTCTTTCCCCAGATACAATCTTTAAGATCTTTGTCACCATGGTTACGGTCATCCATTTTATAGAAAGATTTTCCATAACCACTGCTACCCCGGTTATTGAGTTTAAATGTTGATGCAAATGTATCACAATTTGCAACATATGGACGGAGTGGAATCAGGGATATTCCCAACCAGGAAAATATGTCCCGGTTTTTAGTTAAGATCATCTATTTATCTTAGCTTGTTGCATAATTTACCAAATAGCGAAACCGGTACATCAGCGTTCACAGGGAATCTCCACAAAAAAATCTTGAGACAATGTATGCACTTAATTATCTTAAATCAGTCGTAGTGCTCACGGCTATCTTTACATTATTTTCCTGTTCCGGGAAGCCTCCCCTTAAGCCCAATATTGTCCTAATCATGGCTGATGATATCGGCATCTCGGATATCGGTTGTTACGGGGGTGAGATCCGGACACCCAATATTGACCGCCTGGCCCGGGAAGGCCTGAGATTCACGTCATTCTATAACATGGCCAAATGCAATCCCACCCGTTCCTCCATGCTGACTGGACTTTATAAGGGCGGGAATGGTGCAGTGCATATAGCACAACTCACAGGAAAGGCCGGCTACTTCAATATCATGAGCGGAAAGGAACATTTCGATGCCTGGGTACCGGATTATTGCAGGGCCGAGAATGTCTTCGACCATTCTTTTTACTTCTGGGCCACAACGGAATATTTCCTTCCCCCGTCAGGAGCCTTTGAACGCCCTTTTTATCTTGAGGGTAAGGAATTAAGTGCAGCAGAGATCGAGTTCGAACAGGCTCCAATGTACAAAACCGATTTTATTACTGACCGTGCCCTCAAATGGCTGGATAAAGCATTTAACAGAAAGGGGCCCTTCTTTCTCTACCTTCCCTATCATTCGGCCCATTACCCGCTCCAGGCCAGGCCGGAAGATATTGCCCGTTACAGGGGGACATACATGAAAGGCTGGGACAGCCTGCGGGAGGAACGCTATCAGAGGATGAAGGCGCTTGGCGTATTGCCTGAGGATGCTGAATTGAGCCCACCGGAAGGCAATCTTAACAAATTCAGGGGCCCCCTGGTCCCGGAATATACTGACTACTATCCCTGGGAGGGACTGTCGGCAGGAATGCAGGATTCACTGGACCTTGAGATGGCTGTATTCGCTGCCATGATAGACCGGATGGACCAGAATATAGGACGGATCATCGACAGGCTTGAAGAAGCGGGTAAACTGGAAAATACCCTGATCATGTTCCTGGTGGACAATGGTTCCTGCCCCTTTTATTCGAATAAGATCCCTGATGTTCAGCCCGGTCCTGCCGATTCTTACTGGAGCCTGCGCTCCACCTGGGCCAACCTTGGCAATACACCGTACCGGCAGTACAAGCAGTGTGGTCATGAAGGAGGAAGCCATACACCCTTTATTGCCCGCTGGCCGGGTGTGATCAAGCCGAATTCCATCACACATCAGCCGGGCCATGTGGTTGACATTGCACCTACCCTGCTGGACCTGTTGCAAATCCCTTACCCGGATTCCATCCACGGTTATCCTGCCCTCCCACTCCATGGCAAATCACTGCTGCCCGTTTTTGAGGGAAAGGAAAGGGGAGATCCGGAATACTTTATTTCGGGACTTGATAGATTCAGAATGTTCAGAGAGGGAGCATACAAGATCGTGAAAATGAATGACGGGGACTGGGAATTATATGATATCATCAAAGACCCGACAGAACTGAATAACCTGGCCGCTTCCTTACCGGAAAAGGTGAATGAACTTTCAGGGAACTATGCCCGGATCAGCAAGCAATGGGAGCAGGTTCCCGATGAACACTAAGGTTGAACAATCATGATAAAACTGTTTAACAAGTATGCAAATCACACCTATTCGTACATGGCACTGCGTAAGTCAGTGGGCTGGATCGGACTGTTACTGCCATTTGTCCTGATGCTTGGCGGCACATTAATATTTAAGGGAAAACTTGTCGAAAGTTCTGTCAGCTATTATTACCATACCGGTATGAGGGATGTGTTTGTAGGTGCCCTCTGTGCCGTGGCTTTATTCTTATTTTTTTACAGTGGCTTCGATAAATGGGATGACTGGGCAGGAAATCTGGGTGGACTCTTTGCACTTGGCGTAGCCTGGTTTCCAACTACAAAATCAGGTCCGGAAGATTGGGCTGGCATTGTTCACCTGGTATGCGCTATTTTATTCTTCCTGACACTGGCTTCATTTTCTCTTCTCCTCTTCACCAAGACAGTGAAAGGGAAGAGGCCGAGAGGGCGAAAGAAAAAAAGGAATCTGATCTATATAGTTTGCGGAATTATAATGCTTGCCTGCCTGGTTGCCATCGCCATATTTAAGATCTGGTTCAGTGATGACAACCCAGGATTCCCTTTCGTCTTCATTGGAGAAGCGATTGCATTGATAGCTTTTGGTGTTTCATGGCTTACCAAGGGAGAAGCTATATATCCGGATAAGATATAAAACACCGTACTCCCTCAGGCACTGTTCCGGTTTGTGTTTCTTGTTTGTTATTCTACTCAACCCTGATAAATATACTTCTTCTCAATAAAATTCAGACCTCCTGATCTGGCGCAGTTTTCAATGTCGCATTATTTGTAAACGAGCTTAAGTCTTGTCCCTGGAAATACCGCCTCATAATCGTTCAGCGTTTGGTAAATCTCCCTGATAGCCATATTGTCTCTTGGTGTAGCCAGGCTGTTTAATCTGACCGTAAGGGTGTTTGTCTGATAATCCGGATATATATCCGCCTTTGCAAATATAATACTCTTTACCAACCCTCTTATTTCATTG
>DAOUVF010000476.1 GCA_030667765.1 Bacteroides sp. | reverse complement strand
TCCGCCAACACTACGGCATACAAGCTCATAAAATCAATGAATTGCCAAGATCTCCTTCTCACAGGAGGTATTTCAGAATGGAAGGGCAGGATGCTGGCTGCATTGGTGCAATCAGTCCGGATCCACTGATAACAAAGGCGTTTCTCAGGTTTACCGAGCATTTTAGAAATAAAGGACTGAATGTACCTGAACTGTACGCTGTTCAGGAGGAAAAGGGAATTTACCTGCTGGAGGACCTGGGTGATCTGATGTTGAAACATCTGGTTGATCAGGACAGGGAGGAAGGATCATTTCCCGGGAAGGTACGCCCTTTTTATCACTCGACTCTTGAGCACCTGTTGAGATTTCAGGTGGAAGGTCATGCGGGATTGGATTATTCCGTCTGTGTTCCCCGGAGGGAATTTGACAGGCAGTCGGTATTATGGGATCTGAACCACTTCAAATATTTTTTCCTGAATTTGCTGGGCATCCCATTTGACGAACAGAAGCTGGAAGATGATTTTCAGTTCTTTGCCAGCTACCTGATGAATGCTTCAAGGGATCATTTTCTGTACCGAGATTTTCAGGCCAGGAACATCCTGGTCCGGGACGAAGCATTATTTTTTATTGATTACCAGGGGGGCAGGATGGGTGCCTTGCAGTACGACGTGGCATCATTGCTGTTTGAAGCAAGGGTTGATCTTCCCTCAGACTTCAGGGTAGAATTACTGCAGTATTACCTTGAGAAACTTGGGAGGGTGAATAAGAATGATGCCGAAGAATTTCAAAAATATTACTATGGTTTTGTGCTGGTCAGGATTTTGCAGGCAATGGGGGCATATGGGATCAGGGGAATTATAGAGAACATTCCATTGTTCCTTCAGAGTATCCCCTTTGCCATTCAAAATATAGGATGGCTGCTTGATAAGTCGCTTATCCCGCAAGGAATGCCAGAGCTGACAAGATGCATGCAACGCATAGCAGGATTATCAAATTGGAAACATGCTGTGGCAGAAGATAAATTAACTCTGAGAATCACCAGCTTTTCCTATAAATTGGGAATCCCCAGGGATTATAGCGGACATGGGGGGGGATACATTTTTGACTGCCGTACACTCCCCAACCCGGGCAGGATCGAAGCTTACAGGAAATCAACAGGCCGGGATAAGGATGTCATAGATTTCATGACCGGCAAACAGGAAGTTTCGGATTTCCTGGGAAAGATATTTGCTTTGGTGGACCAATCTGTCGAGGTTTATACGCAAAGGAGATATACTAATTTGATGATAAATTTTGGTTGTACCGGCGGACAGCACAGATCGGTATACTGTGCCGAGCAGCTTAAGGCTTACCTGGAAGAAAACCACCCTGTAAATGTTATTTTGAAACACAGGGAGTTGGATAAATAATCTGATGAGAGCAATAATCCTTGCAGCAGGAATGGGTATCAGGCTGAAACCCCTGACTGATAATACACCCAAGGCACTTGTTCCTTTTAAGGGAACACCGATGGTGGAGAGAATTATCAGGAACCTGGCGGATGCAGGCATATCCCATATCATGGTAAACGTCCATCATTTTGCCGGCAAGGTGGTTGAATTCCTTGACAAGCTTGTGGTGGAGGGAGTGAGCTTACACATCTCGGATGAAACCGGTGAATTGATGGATACCGGCGGCGCCTTATTGCAGGCCAGGGAATTTTTAATGTGGGAAGAAGATTTTATTGTCCACAATGTAGATGTGTATACCGATCTGGATATCAGCGATCTCATCAGGTATCACAGGGATGGTAAGGCGTTGGCAACCATCGCAGTGAAGAAGCGGCCAACATCAAGATCCCTGTTATTTGACGGTACCGGATCTTTATGTGGATGGATACATAATGAAACAGGGGAAAAGAGGATGGTCCGAACCCCCTCAGGATCACTTGAGGATTTTGGCAATAGCTGTGTACAGGTAATCAATGCAGGATTTCTGGATTTCTTCCCGAAAACAGAGCCACGCTCACTGACCGAGATGTACCTGGAGCTGGCTGAGCGACATAAGATAGGAGATTTTATACATAACCAGGATTACTGGTATGACCTGGGCCGTTATAACAATTTCATCAAAGCGGACAAAGAGGTATTTTATTAATAAATTAACTATTTTCACAGCAAAATCATAAGCATGTCAGCCAAACAAACATCTGCCCTGACCACACTTGTCGGACCATTCCAGAGGTTCTTCAAAATTGAGGCAGCCAGTGGGATACTCCTGATAATTTGTACAGCCATTGCTTTGATTATGGCAAACTCTGCCGCCTCGGATGCCTACACCCGGATGGTAAACTGGGAATTATCTGTGCAGGTTGGCAATGTGTTTAAGCTGTCAAAACCCTTGATCCTCTGGATCAATGATGGTCTGATGGCGATTTTCTTTTTTGTAGTTGGACTTGAAATCAAGCGGGAAATCCTGGTGGGTGAACTTTCCACATTCAGGCAGGCTGCCCTGCCTATTTTTGCTGCGATTGGAGGCATGGTAATCCCTGCTTCTGTCTTCGTTGTTTTACATGGCAATAATCCCGGATCGGAAGGATGGGGTATTCCAATGGCTACCGATATTGCATTTTCACTCGG
>DAOUVF010000153.1 GCA_030667765.1 Bacteroides sp. | reverse complement strand
AAGGATTCTTCATAAATGAACCTTTTGTCGAACCATCCGTGTTCCCCCAGGTAGAATCCCTGGTCGGAGGTATAGACCACCAGGGTATTTTCTGCCAGTCCGTTCTCATCAAGATAATCCAGCAAGCGTCCTACATTGTCATCCACCGCGGCGATGCTGCCCAGATAATCCTGCATATAACGCTGATAGCGCCATTGCATTTTTTCCTTTTCTGTCATGGAAGGGTAGCGCTTCCTGAAATCTTCATTCATGGGACCGTAAACCGCATCCCAGGCAGTCCTCTGTTCCGGGGTCATCCGGCCAACTGTATTGGCAAATG
Source organism: Bacteroides sp. (assembly GCA_030667765.1). GTDB lineage: Bacteria > Bacteroidota > Bacteroidia > Bacteroidales > SM23-62 > SM23-62. The sequence continues at coordinate 6,865 of DAOUVF010000153.1, read as the reverse complement.
CCCGTTTATCCCAATTCGAGGTTTCCGGTATGCCCAGCTCATCCATTACTTCCGGGTAGATCTTTGAATCACCGGCCCAGTTCATATGGGTCAGCAGGTTCATCTCCGCCTCCCTGGCAGCCGAACCACGGCCCTCATAATCATCAAACAGCGTCTCAGGTTCCGGAAAAGTTTTTTTCATATATTCTTTGTAATGTCTTTCCGGCGGCAGCCATTCCCTGTGAGGTGCCTTGTGCCAGAAAGCCAGGAAAAAGGGTTTTCCCGGATCCCGATCTTCTTTCAGCCAGTCAAGCGTAAAATCAGTGATAATATCCGTTGTGTAACCTTCCACACGGATCTTCCCTTCATCTTTTGTAATGAAATCGGGATTGTAATAGCTTCCCTGTCCGGGCAGTATCTTGAACTGGTCAAATCCCTTCGGGTTGTTGCCGAAATGCAGCTTGCCGAACATGGCTGTCTGGTAACCTCCTTGCTGCAGCAATTGCGGAAAGGTTACCTGGGTAGTATCAAAGGGAACGCGGTTGTCTATCTTCCCGTTGAGATGGCTGTGTTTCCCGGTAAATATCACAGCCCTGGAAGGGGCACAGATGGAATTGGTGACACAGGCATTGCTGAAGAGCATCCCTTCACTGGCAATCCGGTCAATATTGGGGGTCTCAATCAGGTGATCCATATAAGCAGAGATGGCCTGGTAGGCATGATCATCCGACATAATAAGGATGATGTTGGGCCTCGCGGCATCCGTTTGCTTTGTTCCGGATTGCTTGCAGGATGTAGCCATCGAGAGGATAGCTACAGCCATCAGGATAAGTGGTAATAAGCCAGGATTTTTTTTCATGTTTTTCGTGTTTTAGGTTCTTTTAGATTTATACCAGATCCTTATAAAATGTATAATATCCTCCTTCAAGGATTTTTTGGGCTGTCAGACATAATTCTGTCATATGATAATCTCCCCACATGCTGGACTCTCCGTTGGGCACCTTACTGCCTTCCGGTACATGATCCCATCCATTGGGCCTATGGTAAACCGAATGCAATAAAATACCCTGATGATTCTTATTCATTGAAAGGTAAGGTTCAGACAATAACGTGTTCAGGGTCGTTAAGCCTGCCTGATAATACTTCCCGGCAGTTTCAGGCGCTGTTTTTTCCAGCAGGTTGCCCAGCCGGATTAGTCCCTGGGCACCTATGGCTGCCGCAGAGCTGTCAACAGGTTCAAAATCATTATACGGGTCCGCGGGGGAATCCCGGTATTTCCCCAGCCTGTGCAAATCGGGGGCTCCCGTATCCCAGTAGGGAATGCCATCGGCAGACGAATTTTCAATATAAAAATCACTCGTTGCCCGTGCAGTTCTCAGGAGCGTATTCCTGACATCCTCCAGATCCGGGTATTCGGGATCAATTTCTTCCAGGAATTCCAGGAACTCGGGAAATCCCAGCATGGCCCAACTGAGACCGCGTGTCCAGGTAGTGAACCCCGAGAAACCCTGCTGCGAGTTCGGGCAGCGGTAATTTCCGTCATTCATATTAAAAACTGATTCATGTGCTACCCGTCCCCACACATCATAAGCATCACGCCCTTCCCCGTAATAAACAGCATATTTTGCCGTGGTCAGGGCATGCACTATGGCCCTGTCCAAAAGGTTTATCTCCTGGTCATTTTCATCGAGCATTCTGTGTCCGAGCTGATATGCCGCCAGTAAGATCCGGCATGTGCGGATGGTATCTATGAAAAGGGAGTGGGGACCGTTGAATGAGTAAATATATCCTCCGTCATTGACGCTGGACCAGCGTTTGGCCTGGACCGCTCCGGACATTTTCAGGGCCAGTTTATAAAACTCCTTTTCCCCGTCAGAAGCCTTGAACGAGCCCATGTTTGCAATCCTGAGCAGGTTCCCGTAGGTACTAAGGTTATTAAATCCATGATCGTGCACTCCAAAATGACTGATATGATGAGACATGTTAGCGAGGGTTTTCGTTTTACCAATCTCCAGCATTGTCTTGTCTCCGCCCGCATCAAATACAAGGATGGGAATGCCGTACTGGAATCCCTGTGTCCATTCCGTCCAGCCCCTTGTGCTGTATTTACCTTTGATTGTAAAAACCGGTGATCCCTGGGAAGGATCATATTCCCTGTCAAGAAGGATCACTTTTTCAGCAGCCAGTTGCCAGAACTGCCCCAGCCTGTCTTTCATTGATGAAATTTCGAGGTCAAAATCTATATTCATTTTGCCTTTCTTTATAGATTAATCCTATATGTAAATATATTGGATTATTTTGATGGCTGTAGTATTATGGTGTATTGAATTTCTCCACGCCAAGATCCAGCCATTCACGGAAGGCCGGGATGTCAAGGTTATGTCCCCTGGGTTGGGCCAGTGGATTGCCATCTGTATCAATCAGCACATAAAACGGCTGCGTATTTGTGCTGTAGTTGGATATCTGCAGATCCAGGTTTTTCTTTCCAAGGGTCTTTTTCACCTTGCCGTCAAAAGAGGAGGTGATCCATTCCGACTCCGGTAGCTTGGTCCGGTCATCCGTGTAAAGGGCAATGATGATATAATCATTTTGCAGGCGCTGAAATATCTCGGGATCAGACCATACTTTCCCTTCCATCTCCTTGCAATTACTGCAGGCATGTCCTTTGAAATCCAGCAATACCGGCATGTTCTTCTCCCGGGCACATGCCATTCCCTCTTCGTAATCGAAATACCCCTTCAAGCCATACGGCAGGTGGAGAAAATTTGCATGGCTCGGGATCCCGCACAATTCATCCTCTCCTCCGGTCATCGGGGATGTACCCGTTGCTCCACCCGGACCGGCAGACATGGTCAGGTCAAATTGCTGGCTCGAGTGTGGCGGGATCAGGGCCGATATCCTGGAAAGAGTGGCCCCGAATAATCCCGGTAGCAAATACAACACAAAAGTAAAGGATGCGATTGCAAGAGCCAGCCGTGGAACGGACACATGGGGTGTATCCGAGTCATGGGCAAACTTGAGTTTGCCAAGGAAATAGAGACCAAGCATGGTAAATATCACCAGCCAGCTCGCCAGGTAAACCTCCCTGCTCATCAATTCAAGGTGATAAGTCTGGTCAATGGTACTCAGGAATTTCATGCCAAATGCCAGCACGATGAATCCAAGGACCACCTTCACTGAATTCAGCCACCCTCCTGATTTAGGCAGGCCTTTCAGCCATGACGGAAAAATGGCGAAGAGGGTAAATGGAAGGGCAAATGCCAGGGAGAATCCGAACATTCCGAGTATGGGTTTCATGGCAAGCCCGCCCGATGCCTCAACCAGCAGTGCCCCGACAATCGGGCCGGTGCAGGAAAAGGAAACCAGGACCAGGGTGAGTGCCATGAAAAAAGCACCCAGGTATCCGCCCTTGTCCACCTGCTTATCTGAGGTGTTGACCCATTTACTGGGCAGTACCAGTTCAAACATGCCAAGGAAGCTTGCTGCAAATATCATGAACAGGACGAAGAATATCAGGTTGGGGATCCAATGTGTGCTCAGGCTGTTTGTCAGCTCTGCCCCGGCACTGGAAATGGACACAACCACACCGATGGCGGTATAAATGGCGATAATGGAAACACCGAAGATCAAACCCTTCAGGATGGCCTTTCCCCGGTTTTCACTCCCCTGCATAAAGAAACTGACGGTCATCGGGATCATCGGGAACACGCATGGGGTTAGTATGCCTGCCAATCCGGCCACAAATGCAATCAAAAAGAATATCCACAGGGATGCGTTTTCCGATTCAACCGGTTCGGCACTCACGGTCAGGGAAACCTGATCTTCTGTCGCAACAACGCCCAGATCAAGCTGGCTTTCTGATTCCCGGATCCCGCCCCCTTCCCGGGATTCCCCGGACACATCTTCACTTCCGGCCTCCAAGGCAGGGATTAAGAACTGGAATTCTTCTTCGGTTGGCGGCAGGCAGCGCTCATCATCACAACACATGTATTCAATGCTGCCGCTGACGGTAAATCCCTCCTGAGAAAGGACTTTGATCTTCTGTTTAAAAACGGCTTCATGGCTGAACATGGTCAGGTCCATGTCAAAACTCGGGTCAAATTTCACCTCGGGCTCTGTGATCTCTTCCACCTCGCCAATCCTTTCATAATACAAGGATTCTCCGAATTGGAAAGAAGTGGGAACGGGACCTCCCTCAGGCAATTTCTGTGAATAGAGATGCCATTTGTTTTCAATACCGGCAGTGAATATAAGATCGTATTCATGTTCACCGGTTTTTTCTTTGGAGAAGCTCCATGATACAGGGTCCAGAATCTGTGTATAAGCTGATGTTGCGGCAGCCAGGAAGAAAAGGACTGCCAGGTATCTGAAAAGTCTAGATTTCATAATGATGGAAAATTGTTGATATACAAAGATAATCAATGAAAATATTAACGATCCAGGTCGGCTGTTAATAATAGGTTAAAGGCTGGGCAGAGTACCCATTTATTACATCGGGATCTCCTCGCCCTGTTCGGTGAACAGGCTGTATTGAAGCAACTGGAATGAAGTCAGACCTTTAACATTTATTTTGCAATTCAGATCTTTTGACCATTGTTTCCGCAAGGAATTCCATCCCTTGTTCAGAAAGGCCTCAACAAAGGGATGAACATGCAGGTCAAGCTTTTTCAGTTTGTATTCCTCAAGCCGGTCCTTGATCTGGTTTTTCAGCTCATCCAGAAATACCATACTTGGACCAATTTTCCCGGTTCCCCTGCAGGTGGGGCACTTTTCAGAGACATCGATGTTCATTTCCGGCCTGACTCGCTGACGGGTGATCTGCAGCAAACCAAACTTACTAAGTGTCAGTATATTATGCTTGGTAGGATCTTTTGACATGGCCTCCTTTATACGGTCGTAAAGCATCTGTCTGTGCTCATGGGAATTCATATCGATAAAATCGACAACAATGATCCCTCCCATATCTCTCAGGCGGAGCTGCCTGGCAATCTCATCAGCAGCAGCCAGGTTAGTCTCCAGGGCATTGGTGGCCTGGTCACTCACAGTCCTTGAACGGTTTCCCGAATTTACATCGATCACATGCAGGGCTTCTGTATGTTCGATGATCAGGTATGCTCCGTTTTTAAAGGAAACCGTGGTTCCGAAAAGTGCCTTGATCTTTTTGTCTATCCCAAAGTGTTCGAATATGGTAGATCTGCCATGAAATAGTTTAACTATTTTGGCCTTTTCCGGTGCAATGGTACTGATGTATTCCTTGATCTCATGGTACAGGGTATCCTCATTGACTACAATGCTGTTGAATGAAACATTCAGCACATCACGTAACAGTGCGGTTGTTCTGTTCAGTTCACTGACTATAAGCCTGGGTGGTTTTGCATCATAAAGTTTAGGGAAAGCCGATTCGAATTTTTTGACCAGTCCCCTGAGCTCGGAATCAAAAGTGGCCACCTTCTTATCCTGGGCAACAGTCCGGACAATAAGGCCATAATTTCTCGGCTTGATGCTCAGGAGCAAGCGCTTGAGCCGGTTCCGCTCTTCCTGGGATTCGATTTTCGAAGAAATGGATACTTTTTCTGAAAATGGTATAAGCACCACATTCCGCCCCGGGATAGATATTTCGGAGCTGAGCCTCGGGCCTTTGGTGGAGATGGGTTCTTTGACTATCTGTACAAGTACTTTTTGCCCGGCCTCCAGTACCTCTGAGATCTTGCCGTCTTTGTTGATATCCGGAATTCGTTTAAACTTTTGAAACCCGGGTTGTCTCCCCCTCTTATCAAAAACCAGTTTCAGATACCTGGTGAGGGAACTGAATTGGGGTCCGAGATCCTGGTAGTGCAAAAACGCATCTTTTGCATGCCCGATATCTACAAAAGCTGCATTCAATCCGGGCATAACTTTTTTTACCTTCCCCAGATATATATCCCCGACTGAAAATTCAACGTTGCTTTTTTGCTTGTTTAACTCGACTAACTCTCTGTTTTCCAGTAAAGCAATTGAAATATCCGGGCTTGCTGCATCAATAATCAGTTCTCTAACGACTTCCTTACTCAAGTGTGAATTGCATTTATAATCTTCAATGGTTGCTAATGAATATATAGCATAAACCTAAAGACCTGTGACAGATCCTTAGGTTTACTATAATTATAAATCCATTAAAGATTTTGTGGTAAGAATCAAAAGATTATTTCCTCTTCTTATGCCTGTTCTTTCTCAAACGTTTCTTGCGTTTGTGAGTCGCCATCTTATGTCTTTTTCTCTTTTTCCCGCTCGGCATAATGGTCCTATCGCTTGACGTTGTTCTTAACCTTGTTTACAAATGACTTAGCAGGCTTAAAAGAAGGAATGAAATGTTCGGGAATAATGATGGTTGTGTTCTTTGATATATTCCTTGCAGTTTTCTTTGCTCTTCTCTTAACTATGAAGCTACCAAAACCCCTGAGGTAAACGTTTTTGTCTTTTACCAGTGAGTCTTTTACAGTTTCCATGAAGGCTTCAACAGTTTTCTGCACGGTTACCTTTTCAATACCCGTATTCTTTGAAACTTCGTTTACGATATCAGCTTTAGTCATTTTTAAAATCTTTAATTATCAATTAATTACAATAATATTTCAATTTTGAATTGCAAATATATATTATTTCATTCTATTTACGAAATCAATTCGATTAATTTTCTTTATTTGTCTATTATTTAGACTGTTTGAGGATTTCAGGTGTGAAAATCAGTGATATTTTAGTCCCGTGGTACCATAATCTAAAGGTAAGAAATTCCTTTAGATACTCATTGATTAATTTCGTAACTTTATGCCCCTAAAATATCAAGTTTGAGATATGTCAGTAAATAAGGTTATACTCGTTGGGAATGTTGGTAAAGATCCTGAAACGCGTT
>DAOUVF010000473.1 GCA_030667765.1 Bacteroides sp. | reverse complement strand
TAACAAATTCCGGGAATAGATAGCCTTCCACTCCTGCAGATGGACTCTGGACCCATGCAAGGTTGGAGGCTTTTATAAACTGCTCCCGGCTGATCCCTCCATACCATGCATTTACCAAATCTATGGCCTGTTCGTCTTCCTCCAGGTATACCTGGGGGGAGATTTTCAATAGTTTTTCGTGAAAAGCATCCGATAAACCTGCTTTCATCATTATCCTGAGCGGCAATACCGGTATCGCATCCTTCTTCAACACTCCGCTGGATATAGTGTTGCTTCCAAGGACAACCGCAGGGACAGCAGATAGGGCAGCGCCATTGATAATTACTCCTTTGAGGAAATTTCGTCTTGACGTGGAAGTGTAGGTGTTTTTCATAGCCATAATTTTTGATGAGTCAATAATCATATAAATTATATATAAATATAAAGAATTTGGACCTGGTCCCGGGACAGGAACCTTGATGGCCAGAATTATCCGGAAATTATACTTTTATCTAGAAGGGTTTGAAGCCGATGATCTGCCGGACTTCTCTCAGGGTTTTTGAGGCACTGGCCCTGGCCTTTTCCTGGCCCATGCCAGCCGCCTTCCGAATATAGGCATCATCTGCCAGGATTTCCCTGATTTTTTCACGCAGGGGATCAGTTGCTTTGATAATGTCCTCTGCCAATTGTTTTTTCATATCTCCGTAACGGATCTTACAGGTATTGTACTGTTCCCTGAAATGATCGATTGTTTCAGGTGTGGATACAATATCCATCAGGGAGAATATGTTCTTGATGGGTTCTGACATTTCCTGGTTTTCTTTTGTGGGACCGGCATCCGTGACGGCACGCATAACCTTTTTGCGTACTACCTCAGGTTCATCAACCAGATATATCCCATTCCCGTCCGTCTTTCCCATTTTACCTGTCCCATCAAGACCGGGCACTTTCAACAGTTCCTTCCCGAAATTAAACGATTGGGGCAGGGGAAAATAATCCACCCCATACATGTTGTTGAAACGCCTGGCGAATTTACGGGTCATTTCCAGGTTCTGTTCCTGGTCCTTGCCAACGGGAACCTTATGTGATCTGTGGATGAGGATATCTGCCGCCATCAAAACCGGATAGGTGAGCAAGCCTGCATTTACATTGTCTGGCTGGGTGCGTACCTTGTCCTTGAATGTGGTAGTCCGTTCAAGTTCACCAACATAAGCATTCATATTCAGCAGCAGATAAAGTTCAGAGACCTCGGGAACATCGCTCTGCACATAAAGCGTGGAAGCTTCCGGATCTATCCCGCAGGCAAGGTATTCTGCAAGGACCGTCTTTACATTACTGTGCAGGTCTTCCGGGGTTGGATAGGTAGTAAGTGAATGCAGGTCAGCCACAAAGAAATAACAATTATAATCCTTTTGCATTCTCACGAAATTGGTGACTGCACCATAATAATTACCCAGGTGAAGATTTCCGGTCGACCTGATGCCGCTTAATACTGTTTCCATTTATAGAAAAGGATAATTACAAACCAGCTTACAAAGCTAAATAAAATGTGCTTCCAACCATGAATAACAGCTAAAAAAGTACCCCGGGATAGCTGATACAGGATGTTCTGAATACACTGGACATGTCGGGTAAATTGACGGTTTCTATCCCAGAAAGCCCCTGGATCCGGGGGGCCATTGCAACCTATTTACAGGATTAATTGTCTTACGAACAGTGAATTATAACAATTCCTTCATTGTTAATAAAAAAGGTAAGCAAGTTCAGCATAAATAAATATCTTTTATGACTGATTGTAAACAGGTTATTTTCAGTTTATTATAACCAAAACTAGTATTCAGGGTAGATGATATATCGTAAGCAAATAATTACTTTTTTTGTAATCATATTTTTCAGTCTGGCAATCAATACTGCCTACGCTACCCCTTTTACCATAAATGTCAGCTCTACAGATATCACATGCTATGAGGCCAATGACGGAACAGCGGTTGTGGACGACATCACTGGTGGAACCGCTCCCTTTACCTATGAATGGAGGACAGCAAGTTTTATTCCCATCCCGGGAGAAACCGACAGTATCATTACCGGTTTGGAGCCGGGAAATTACTGGTCCGTGGTATATGACGGTGACGGCCATTCAGATTTCCAGGGATTTACTATCCTGGAACCTTTCGATATACAGATATTCTTTCTTAATGCAACGGATGTGCAATGCAATGGCGAGAGCACAGGTTCCATCGATATCCTGGCGGGAGGCGGCATCCCGCCCCTGCAGTTCTCCATCAATGACGGATTCACCTACCAGGCCAGTTCCGTTTTCAACAACCTGCCAGACGGCGATTACCAGATCAGGATACTCGATGCCAATGGATGTGAAGAGATCTATTCAGGCAATCCTGTCACCATCAATGAACCCGGTCCATTATCCATCACCGGGGAATCCTCTACGCCCATCAACTGCAACGGGACTGATGACGGTACCATAACGGTCACTGCCACAGGTGGAACAGGGACCATAAATTATGAACTTAATCCCGGGGCATTATCCAATACCACGGGGATCTTTACGGGGATAGGACCGGGTAGCTACACCGTTACCGTCTCAGATGATAACGGATGTACCGATATCAGT
>DAOUVF010000079.1 GCA_030667765.1 Bacteroides sp. | reverse complement strand
TCAAGATTTGGGGTTGTGGCATTTGGGTCTCCGTAGCATCCTAACCAGGGACTGATGTCCTCGGCTGTGATCCAGAGGATATTGGGTGGTGGCAATTCGGATTTTTGAACCCCTGAACAAGAGACCAGGAAAGTTAGCCCTATCAGGAGGATGGGTAACTGAAAATGGTTGGCATTTTTCATTTTTATGTTTTTTTCACGACAAGCAATGTCCCTTCAATCTCAACCGTAAGGTCATCCCTGCAGATATTTGCCTGGAGCCAGACCATGGGAATATTCCCATACCTGTTCTCACATATTTCCCTAACCTTATGAAAATCACTCCTTTCCTTAACGTAGATTCTCAGGTAATTAAATTTGAGATCACGGGATACGATAATATTTTTCGGTAAATTATCTTTTGATATCAACTCGTCAATATTCTCAATGGTAAGCCGGGTTTGCTGTTCTACATCTCCGGGATTTGCTGTTTTTTCACCTGTTATTGCAGCCGTACCTGAGACAAAAACAATCTCTTCTCCATTAAGTGAGACATATCGGCCTCTTTCAAATTTAGGAGTGGTTTTCCTGTCTCCTGTCGGAAGGCCCTTTAAGCAGTCCTGATGGTATTTATGAGCAGGGATCTGTACAGGATTATCAATGGGTACATTGGTAACCTTGTTACCTTTGATGGCTATATAATCGATCAGGACTCCTCCTGCCATCATTCCTATTCCCGTGGCAGCGGGATATCCACTCTCCCTGAAATGATCCTGGTAGAACTGGCTTCTGGCATCATTGAATACCTGGTAGTTCTGATGATCTTCTTTATGGGAAACAATACCTTCGATATAATTCCATTGCCTGGTGATATCAGAGATTTCGAAACTTGTCTCGTCAAGCTGCTGTTGCAGGGTCTTAAATACCAGGCTTGCATCTGTTTTGCAATCACCACTATTTGAAGCAGCAAATCCATTTGCAACAGATAAACCATTACGGTTGAATACAATAACAGCACCGGCGCTATGCATGAAAAAACTACGCTTCCATTCAGGAGATGTACTGTAATGCACCTCCATCAACAGATCGCATTTCAATGGAGCCTGGAACAATGGTATTACCAGGATTTCCTCGTGCAGTTCTTTTTTGATGTGATGTAACAGGTCCTTTATATGATTTGCCTCGTAATCCGGGGACTGGCTATTCATGAAAAGGATGATTTTGTAAATTGCCCCGGAAGGCAGATCTTTTTCAACTAAAGACGTATGTAACTGTTGCAAACAATCTGACGTTTGACTCGTCAGGTCTGGTAAGTTCTTATCGGATCTAAGTGTGATCAGGTTTCCATTAAATAAATTCATGTGCAAAAAGCTAACTCAACAAAATTAATAAACCTCTATATTTGAAATACATGGACAAGCCCTGGCTCCGGTTATTTTGATCCTGACCTTTGAGGTCAACACGGGACTCAAACGCAGGATTTTTTTATAGCCTATTGTAGTGGATGAAGCCACCTTCTCCCATTCCCCGTCCTTTTCAACTTCGACATCAAATGTCCTGACACGCTGTCCTAATTTGATGTATTCCTGGACAAAGATATATTTTATCTCTTTCTTTTCATTTAAAGCTACGGTTACTGATGCAGCTGTCACTTCATCGTCAGTTGCCCAGTAGGTTTCCGGATCTCCATCTGTGATATTTTGTGCTGCATATTTATTATTACCACCCCTTACATTATCTGCGGTGGCCTTTTTACGGAGGGCGAGGTTCAGCTTAAATGCTTCATCCAGGAGCTTTTTCCAGCCGGTAAGTGCTTTCACATCATTCTCATGTAAGAGACCCCTCCTGTCCGGGGGGATGTTTAATAGCAGGTTAGATCCCCTGCCAACCGAGCTTAAATAGATATCAAACAAAGCTTCGGGAGTTTTAACCTTCTCATCTTCATCGGCGTGGTAGAACCATCCCGGGCGTATGGAAACATCCACTTCAGCCGGTATCCATTTATCGCCATCCTCCGAACCTGTATTAAGTATTTCAGTAATTCCTCCCTTACCGGCGTATAATGTATCTGTGCTAATGATATTCCAGTTCGTTTCATTTACAAATCCCCTTTCATTTCCGCACCACCGGATATCAGGTCCGGCGTCACTGAAAAAGATCACTTCCGGTTCCATGGCTCGCACCATTTCCAGGGTGCCTGGCCAGTCATAATAGGTTCTCTTGTTAATGTTCCTTTTTTCATCAGCCCCTCCATAATATCCGGTACCGCCGTTGGCACCATCAAACCACATCTCGAAGACCGGCCCATATCTGGTAAAGATCTCTTTTAGCTGGTCCCTGTAGTACTGCACGTAGTCTTCACGCCCATAGCCAGCATGGTTCCTGTCCCATGGCGAAAGATAGATCCCGAATTTAAGGCCTAATTTTTCACATGCATCTCTAAGCTCCTGTACCACATCACCATTGCCTTCCTTCCAGGGACTCTTCTTCACAGAATGCTCGGTATAACTACTGGGCCAGAGGCAGAACCCGTCATGATGCTTGCAGGTCAGGATCACCGCTTTCAGTCCCACGTCCTTAAAAACCCTGCACCATTGCTCAGGATCGAAGTTTGTGGGATTAAAAATGGCAGGATCCTCATCACCGTACCCCCATTCCTTATCGGTAAATGTGTTGGTGGTAAAATGAACGAAGGCATATTGCTCCAACTCATGCCAGGCCAATTGGCGTTCGGTCGGCACCGGGTAAAGTGGGGCAGGAGGATCCACAACTGTTGATGTACAACCCATCAGTAAAAGAATAACAAAGAGCTGAGCCATCAGGCCAATGATCCGTTTTGTTTTCATGTATTTGATTTGCTTATTGCATCAGTTTTTGAATTTTGCCAGTCTTTATAACCGGTTTTTTTATTGCTGCGCGGATGATGTTTTTGATTTCATTGTAATCCTTGCTTTCTGCAAAACCAATAGTCAGGTGAACAGGCACTTCCTCTAAGTAGGTTCCCGGATCCTCATGAGGCTTCCTGCCAAATCCGAATACTGTCATATTCCCCTGCATTTGCCAGAACTGGTCGGGATGCTGATCATATTCATGTTTGGCGAGGTATAGGACCCGCTTGCATGATTCATCCGCGAACCAGACCCATTCAGGATCCGGAAGCACCCCGGTCCAGTCCGACGACACCGGCCGGCGAAAACCATTTGACTGCACCCAGTAATCCCGGTCAACATCGAGTTTTCCGGCAGGTGTGCCCTCATACAGCAACCAGTAGCTGCCTTTATCTTTTTTCTGCAGGGTCATGGTGGCATGGTCCGGGTACACTTCCCATAGGCAGGACCATTTTTTATCCTCTGTTTCAGATTCAAAGGTAAGTTTCAGGGGACCGCTCCAGATGATCCGGCTTTTGAGGCCCTCATAACCGGGATGAAAACCGGCAGGACGGATATTAGGTATGCCGCGGTACTCCCCGGCAGAACCACCGCCTGGCCTGTAACTGATCCAGTCATTGCCCTCCCTGTCGATCATGCTGGCGAAACCGGCCCCGTTCCTGTGATACATGTAGGTGCCGCCGGGGGTCTTTACCTGGTAGCTTCGCTGACCCTGGTGCATAATATGGTCGTCAAAATCAACCACCTTCGTAAATACGGGATTTATAAAGTATCCCCCCTCGGCACCCATCATGATCCTGAAAAATCTTTGGCTTCCTTTGTTCAGTCTGCCCTTAACCTGGAATACCATTTTACCCAGCCTGGCATTGTCGGGATCCCTTTCATACTGGTACAATACCGTCTCATCAATGATCTCTCCTGCTTCATCGGTCTCAAACACCCGCAAGGATCCCGCATCGATGATCCGGAAATCACCTATCTCCTTTTCGAACGGCTCCAGGTCCAGATCTATCTCAACAATTTTATTGGCAAACTCCTGTTCTTCAGTCGCTATGGTTACGGGAAGGTAATAGCGGTAATCCCCTTCAGGTCCAAATCCAAGCGGTACAGGGCTAGATCTGCCATGCCAGTCATTCAGAATGGCATCGTTCCTCCAGACGTGGAGGAATTCGAAATCATTCCATGCAATGCTGACAATGTCCATGTCACCATCCCGGTCAAGGTCAGCCAGCCTGGCCCCGGCATGGCTTTCCTTTCCTTTGTCAATGATATGCAGGAAAAAATTTCCTTTACCATCATTCTCCCATACCTGCAACTGTTCTGCCGGTCCCTTGTGCTCACATGTAACGATATCCGGATCACCATCCAGGTCCAGGTCAGCCACATCCAGGTTGTTTATGGAATACTGGGTGACGATATGATGCCTGTTCCAGTTCCAATGGGCGGGGTCTTCAGGCGCCTCAAACCAGTACATGCCCGCGTCGGGATCCAGTCCCGGCCATCTTTCCTCGGTCACCACCAGGTCAAGCCTGCCGTCCCCGTTGACATCCGCAGGAATGACTTTGTCGCCGTGATAGTTTGTCAGTCCGATTACGTGAGGTTTCCACTGCCCGTCAATGGTTCCCGGGTTTTCGAGCCAGGTAACACGGTTTATGTTCCTGTCCGTTTCTTTTGTATTTGTCATGAACAGACAGACATCCTGGTCCCCGTCCCCGTCAATATCCCCTGCACTCACCCATTCCCCGTTACTGCCGCTCTCCAGCAATGTCATATAAGGCCATTCCCCGGCCATGGGATCATCAGGGATGATCAGGCAGTAAACCCCCTCTGCGTTCAGGAGAATTTCCTGCCTGCCTCCGGGAATTATCTGCGCCTGGTTGTAACCCTGGGTGCTTGTACCATGGTTGCAGACCGGAAGGCTTCCGATCTGATGGATTATTAGCTGGTCGCGGTCCAGTCCCATGACCTCTATCCAGTACTGGCTGTTGCATTTGGCTGCAATGAGGTCACCTTTTTCATCATTATCCACATTCAGGATGAGCAGGGCATCAAGGTTGTCACCAATCTCATGTCTTTCCCATTTTGAATCCATATGTTCGCCGGGATTTTTGTATATCCACTTTCCTGACGCAATATCCATATCCCCGTTCCCGGTCAGGTCGCCCATGGCAAGGCCGAACCAGTATCCATCCCTGCTGGTCCTGTCGTCAAAACGAGTTCGCGTGTTATCCACCTGGATATAGGTCCATTTATCAAGGCTTAGTATATTAACCGGCAGGTTTGTTCCCGGGGCGGCCGCTGTATCTGATTTTTCCTTATCCCGGATTTGGTCTGCAGCCAGGTTCCTCCACAATTCAATGGGCGGACTGTTGTAGTTACGGAGTCCCACGATATCCATATCCCCGTCTTTGTCAATGTCACCTGTCTGTGCACTGTAATTTCCCAGTTCAGTAAGTTCCTGCCACTGCCAGTGTATGGCATTGTGCATGTTCATATAGATCCCAAAATGGTGCGGAGCTTCATGGGGGAAATTGGGAAGTGTACCGGCCATCACATCCGGGTCCCCGTCAAGATCAAAATCCGCCACCTTCAGGTTATGGCATTTATCCATCCATCCTATGACATGCTCGGCCCATGGATCTGTTTTCGGATCAACCGGGGCTGCATACCATGATACCGGGTACCCGGGTTTTTCGGAGTGTGACAGCAATACATCCAGGCGCCCATCCAGGTTCATATCCGCCACGGTGACCTTTCCATTGTTATCCTGCCAGTTACGGGTATGCTGTGTGTACCATTTCTCGTCGATATTGTGCTCCGGCCAATCCTGTCCCAGCGGATCATCAGGATTCTCCAGCCAGAAACCATTCAGCACGATATCCTCATCCCCGTCCCCATCCAGGTCAGCGGCCTCCATCCCTTCGTGATGGTGCACGGGGATGGTTTTCTTTTGCCATGATCTTTTATTGTTAAAGTAGAGGTAAACATTGATATTTGACCGGGCAACAATATCAGGCAGTCCATCCTGGTTGAAATCCCTTACCTCGAAATCCTTGATATACTCTGTTTTTCCAATATCATGCCTTTTCCACAAAGTGGTGCAGGAAAGCTTTCCTTTTCCAGGATGTTCAAACCAGCAGATGGTCCCGTCCCGGTCATTGTCCAGTCCGATCCGCCCGAGTACATCCGGATAGCCATCCATGTTGATGTCTGCAACTTCCATGTCACAGGCCCGGTAGCGTTGATAATCCTGGAAGTCATCCAGGTTAACGATAACATTCCTTTCCCATGAAGGATAATGATACCATACGATCTGGCGACTGCCTTTCATATCCTCATTCACCGCAACGATATCATTCAGGCTATCACCGTCTATGTCCGCGATCTCCCGGTGACCTGATGCATTATTGTCAATGATGATGTTTTCGAAATATGTCTCCTGTGCATTCAGGCTGGCAGCACAGAATAGCAGAGTGATGAGAAATATATTTTTCACTAATTAGAGTTTATGGTTTCAAGCACTCCGGTGTAAATATACTCAGAAGATTCCATATCAGCAGTCCGGGATTAATCTGGATTTTTATAATATTTTACCTGTTATTTATCAATAATTTTCCTGTCATTTGTCAGGAAAGAGATTGTATATTTAGGAAAGAAATTTTTGCCATGAGATTAAAAAATACCCTAAAAAGATTATTGCCAGCACTATGCCTTTTCCTTGCAGGCCTGTCCTGCACTGCACCTCCCGGACTGCGACCGGTAGATTATGTGGATCCGCTTATCGACAGTCATAAATCCAGGTGGATCTATTTTTCCTCTGCCTGCCGGCCTTTCGGGATGGTAAATCTGAGTCCCGATACCTGGGTGCAGGGTACATGGAATTCAGGATATATGTATGATTCCCTTCATGTACGCTGCTTCAGTCATATTCATGCCTGGCAGATGGCCGGTATCCCGGTCATGCCCACCAGCGGCCGGTTCAGGGGGCACCTGGGCATGGAGGCCAACAAATCAAGCTTCTCTCATGAGAAGGAATTCGTCACACCCGGCTATCACCAGGTTTATCTTGAGGATTACGATATCAAGGCAGAGATAACCTCCACTGTCCGTACCGGTTTTCACCGCTATACCTTTCCGGCAGGAGAGGACAATTACATCCTCTTCGATGTGGGTGCATTCCTGGCCCATGGTCCCATTACAGGGGCCGGGATCTTTCGTGTAAATGACAAAGAAATAGCCGGATACTCCCTGGTCGGTAAAACGCGCCGCAGGCCAAAGGACACTTTCGTATATTTTGTAGCCCGGTTTGACAGGCCTTTTGAAAGATTTGCAGGTTGGAAGAACGGGGAGATCCTGGAGAGAGACAGTATAAAAGGGGAGAATACCGGCGGTTATGTACAATTCCACACGGAAGCAGATGACCCGGTACTGGTCAAGGTGGGCATCTCTTATACCGGCATAGCCCAGGCCCGCCTGAACCTGGAGACGGAGATACCGCATTGGGATTTTGACAGGATCCGAAAGGAATCCGCCGATGAATGGAATGAATGGCTATCCAGGATAGAGGTGGAAGGTGGAACCGAAAAGCAGCGTATCAAGTTTTATACCGATCTCTGGCATGCCCTTCTCGGCAGAAGGATAGTAAGCGATGTAGACGGCTCTTATTGTGATATGACCGGGGAGGAACCTGTCGTCCGCAAGGTTAGGCTTGATGCTAAGGGCCAACCGCTTTTTCCGCAGCAAAATTCAGACAGTTTCTGGGGCACGCACTGGTCACTCAATATCCTCTGGGCAATGGCTTATCCCGGGGTCATGGATGCTTTTTGCAACAATTTTGTGGAGATCTATGAACACGGCGGACTCATACCCAGGGGACCGTCAGGTGGAAATTATACATTTGTCATGATAGGGGACCAGGCAGCACCTTTTATCGCAGCAGCCTGGAATAAAGGCATCCGGAATTTTAATATCGAGAAGGCTTATGAGGGCTTACTCAAGAACGCTGAAGTAGGGGGGATCCGGGATCATGCAGGATATGAGCACCAGGAACAGGCTTCCGGAGGAGGGATGAAATATTACCTGGAACGCGGGTACATCCCCCAAAATATTGGAGGGTCTGGCTTCCACCGGGAAGGTGCAGCCATGACCATGGAATATGCCTACCAGGACTGGTGTGTGGCACAGCTGGCGCTTGCACTTGGCAGGACCCGGGATCATGAACGCCTGATGAAACGCTCACAGAATTACCGCAATCTATGGGACGACTCGGTAAAGCTCATCCGGCCCAGGAATATCGACGGAAGCTGGCTGGAAGATTTTGCACCGGTCGGGGAAGGGTTCAATATGGCGGGATTTGTTGAAAGCAATGCTGCCATCTATACCAATTTTGTTCCCCATGACATGCCCGGACTCATGGAGCTATTCGGGGGGAAGCAGGCCTACCGGGATTTCCTGAATGAAAGTTTTGAGAAAGCCTCCGCCAACAATTTTATTGCAGAGCATGCGGGGCACAGCCATTCATGGGTGGATTACGAGAATCAGCCGGGAACCCAGATGGCCCATCTTTTCAATTATGCCGGAGCTCCCTGGCTGAGCCAGAAATGGGTAAGGGAAGTCAAGGAGAGGACATTTGGCGGGATCACCCCATATGAGGGATACAACGGGGACGAGGACCAGGGTCAGATGGGCGCCCTGGGGGTACTGATGGCCATTGGCCTGTTCTCCGCCGATGGGGGAGCCTCAGTGGAACCCACTTACGAGATCACCTCTCCCATATTTGACCGGATCACCATCCACCTTGACCCCGAATATTATCCCGGTAAAAAATTTGTGATCACAAGCCGGAATAATTCAGCAGAAAACAAGTATATTCAATCCGCACGGCTGAAGGGCAAGCCACACAGTAAGTTCTGGTTCACACATGATGAGCTCACCAGGGGAGGAAAGCTGGAACTTGAACTTGGACCGGCACCCAATAAGGATTGGGGAACTGCCGAATAGGTGTATTGTTTTAAATTTTATTCCAGATGGAACGAAGGAACTTTGTAAAGGCTGCTGGATTGGTAACACTGCCAGCACTTGGGATCCTGCCCGTGAGCCTGCTGACATCTTCTTGTAATAAGTATGAGGGCCTAGATCCTGAGAAAGCATTTTTCCTGCGGCTTGTGCATTATAATGACAAACGCATCCCGGATATGCTTGATAACCAGAACATGGACAAAGCTTCAACTTTTTTTGGTGCTGTTCCGGATAATCACAATATATATCATCCCGGCGGAGCTGCAACCTACATTTATCGCCTGCTTTCAGGCTATTTTATAAGGGAATCCGATTTCTACGGAAATACAGAACTGATAGGTCCCTGTATTAAAGCCGCTGAATATCTTGAGAAAGTGCAATATGAAGATGGCACTTTTGACTTGCTGACAACCAATTTCAACTCCCCTCCCGATACCGCTTTTATCATGGATCCGGTTTGTGTGGTGCTGAGTGTCATTGGCAAAACCCAGGATCCCGGGCTCATGGTCTCCGGACTACTGGAACTCCAGGAGATCCTGAAACGAATTGCAC
>DAOUVF010000342.1 GCA_030667765.1 Bacteroides sp. | reverse complement strand
CCTCCTTGCCAGCGGAAGATCCGGATAATAGGGAGGGAGCTCCACGTTGGCTATATCTATGGGATGTTCCGGATCACGCAGCCATTTCCTGTGTGTTCCGCCAAAAGTGATCTGGGCAAAGAAAGGCTGGCCAGCGGCTCTTTCGCCCCAATCTTTTCCAATAAATAAAGGCTTGTCTGTCAGAAAATTACAGTCGGTCTTTCTGGATTCCATCAGGCAGGTATAATAGCCCGCTTCCTCCAGCAGGTGGGTGATGGGCTTAATACCATGCGGAAGTTGTTTCTTCTCCCAGCCAGGTCCCTGGGTCCTGTGCTGGTTGGCCCCGATATAGTTCTGGTGGAACCCGGTGATCATGGCGGAGCGGGACGGAGAACAGACGGGCGCAGTACAGAATGAATTAGTATAGCGGACCCCCTCTGATGCAAAAAGGTCTATGTTCGGAGTATGGACTCCTTTTGAACCATAACAGGACAATTCATATCCCCAGTCTTCCATCATGATCCAGATGATATTGGGTTTGACACCGGCTGATTTTGGTGAGGTGGTACAGCCTGACATGTTAAAAATTACAAGAAGGAGGAAAGTAATTTGTTTCATAGCTGAAAGTTTTTAATATTCAAATTTATTCAATTTGAGAAATCTGTGCATGTATTGTGATGAATTATTTAACTTGCTAAGAAAATGAGAATTTTCAGGATTATTTGCATAATGGTGTTTTTGCTGCCGGGAATGTCCGGACTCCGTTCGCAAACCCGCTCTTTTGTTTTAAAGACTGATGGGAGGGCTCTGCTGCCTTTGCCGGTCCGGTTGCCGGTCAGTGATTTGAAAGTGAACGGTGATTCGGTTCAGTTAGAGGTGTTACGGGAAAGTGAGCGGGGAATGATACCCATAAAATCCCAGTTGGAGACCGGGGATAATACCATGCTCTGGATCCTTCCGGATGAGGTGATTGCAGCGGGCAGCGAAGTTATTTTCCATATAAAACTGCAAAAAGCATCTCCGGATCCAACGGTTAAAAACCATGCAGGGATGGATCAGAAAAATATCAGCCTGAGTTACGGGGAAAAAAAGGTGCTGGATTATCGCCATGCCTATTTGGAAGCACCTGCAAATGTTGATCCCCTGTATGGTAAAAGCGGTTTTATCCATCCCCTTAAATCTCCTGAAGGCAACATTATGACCCGGATCCAGCCCGGGGATCATTACCATCATTACGGGATATGGAATCCATGGACCAAAACCATTGTCGACGGACAGGAAGTGGATTTCTGGAACCTGGCATTGGGTGAGGGGACAGTGCGTTTTGCAGGTTTGATCTCCAAAGCTGCAGGCGAGGTGTTCAGCGGATTTACCATCAGGCAGGAACATGTGAATTTCAAAGCCCGGGGACCTGAGCAGGTGGCCATCAATGAAAGCTGGCATGTAAAAAACTTTCCTGTGGAAATTGAGGGAAGGACCTGCTGGTTAATAGATTTTACCTCCACCATGAATAATCCCCTGGATTCGGCTATTGAATTATCTGCTTACCGTTACGGAGGAGGGATAGGATGGCGGGCGACTGCAGCATGGAACAAAGATAATAGCAGCGTCCTGACCTCGGAAGGCAAAACCAGGAAGGATGCAGATGGATCGCACGCCCGGTGGTGCAAGGTGGAAGGATGGTTCCCCTCCGGCATCCCCTCCGGCATTCTTTTTTGCAGCCATCCCGGGAACCGGGCACATCCCGAACCCATGCGGGTCTGGCCAGAGGATGCCAATGATGACAGGGGAGATGTTTTTTTCGAGTTCTGCCCCATCAGGCATCAAAAATGGACGATATACCCAGGGAAAGATTATGTCA
This sequence comes from Bacteroides sp., assembly GCA_030667765.1. Lineage (GTDB taxonomy): Bacteria > Bacteroidota > Bacteroidia > Bacteroidales > SM23-62 > SM23-62. The sequence goes on along the minus strand of DAOUVF010000342.1, from coordinate 2,117 downwards.
TGAAATACCGGATGCTGGTATTCGATGGAGAGATCAGCCCAGAGATTGCTGAATCTGTCTGGCAGACCTATGCACAGCCGGTCAGCATTGAATGGATTAAATAGTACCCTTTATAACCTATGAAAAGAAGATCATTTATTCAAAAAGCAATGGCCGGTACAGCAGGTGCATATCTGGTACCAACGATTGTACCTGCATCGGTATTTGGCAAAAATGCACCGGGCAATAAAATTAACATCGGCCAGATCGGCTGCGGCAGGATCGCCCGTGGACATGATATCACGGAAACCATCAAGTACGATGATGCCAGGCTGGTGGCTGTAAGTGATGTGGACAGGAACCGAATGGCAGATGGCAAAAAACTGATCGAAGAATATTATAGCGGGAAGACCGGTGAGAATTACATGAAGGTAAAAATGTATGAGGATTATCATGAGATGCTCGCGAATCCGGACATTGATGCGGTCATCATCTCCACCCCTGACCACTGGCATTCCCAGCCTGCCATGGAAGCTGCCCTGGCAGGAAAGGATATTTACCTGCAGAAACCCACTTCTCTGACGATTGAGGAGGGCAGGCAGCTCAGCGATATTGTACAGCGCCAGGATGTGATCCTGCAGACCGGGACCCAGCAGCGGTCCACGCCCCAGTTCAGGATTGCCGCGGAACTGGTACGGAATGGCCGGATCGGTCGGCTGCACACGGTTAAAGTGGGTTTGCCTGGTGATCCCTCAGGTCCCGAAGCCGAAGAAATGCCGGTCCCCGATGCCCTGAATTATGATATGTGGCTCGGATCGACACCATTTGTCCCTTATACGGAAATTGGCGTTCATCCCCTGGAAGGCTACAGCAGGCCGGGTTGGTTAAGAAGGGAGCAATTTGGCGCCGGCATGATCACCGGCTGGGGACAACATCATTTTGATTCAGCTGCATGGGGGATGGACACCGAGTATACCGGTCCCAGATATATCGAAGCAGTGGCCCAGTTCCCTGTATCGGGACTCTGGGATGTGCACGGTGATTTCATGGTCAAGGCTGAATACGAGAATGGGATCACCATGTACACCAGCGGGGGCTTCCCCAATGGGATCAGGTATGAGGGAAGCGAAGGATGGATCTTTGTCTCCAGGGGCAATTATACAGCCACGGCCAGTGATCCTGTCTCCAGAGAGGCCAATAGCAAAGCCCTGGATGCCAGTGATCCGGACATTCTTTCTTCTGAAATCAAAGAGGACGAGATACATCTCTATGAAAGCGATGAACAGCATGGCAACTGGCTGGAATGCATCAGGTCACGCAAGCAACCCGTTTCCCCCGTAGAGATCGGGCACAGGGCCTGCACAGTTTGCCTGGTCAGCCATATTGCCATGAAACTGGACAGGAAACTGGAATGGGACCCGGCAGCTGAAATGTTTATCGATGATGATGAAGCAAATGCTGCATTGAGCCGCCCCCAGAGACAACCATACGGAACCAATTATGTTAAATACTAATCAATCAAAAATGAAAAAATCAATGCTATGGCTATCCATCTTTTGTATGCTGGCCACTAATTCCTGCAAGATGAACGAAACTACAGATCAAACTATCAGGATCATGACTCTGGATCCAGGGCACTTTCATGCAGCTCTGGTACAAAAGAAGATGTACGAACAGGTTTCACCGGAAGTACATGTTTTTGCCCCGGAAGGGGATGATGTAAAACTGCACCTGAAGCGAATAGAAGGATTTAATACCCGTGCCGAGGATGCTACCTCATGGAAAGAAACGGTGTATACCGGGGAGGATTTTTTTGAAAAGATGATACAGGAGAAACCCGGCAATGTGGTGATGATCTCAGGTAACAATCAGAAAAAGACGGAATATATCCTGGCTTCCGTGCAGAACGGCCTCAATGTGCTGGCAGATAAACCCATGGTCATCACTCCGGAAGAGTTTCCAATGCTCCTGGATGCATTTCAGGAGGCGGAGCAGAAGGGTGTCCTGTTATAGGATGTAATGACTGAACGATTTGAAATAACGAGCCTGTTACAAAAGGAACTTTCAGGGATTGAAGCCGTATTCGGATCCCTTGAAAAAGGAACACTGGAAGATCCCGCCATTACCAAGGAAAGTAT
>DAOUVF010000233.1 GCA_030667765.1 Bacteroides sp. | reverse complement strand
GAACATACACCTGTATTGGCAATAAACTTGTTCAGCCTGACCTTTTGGGGAGCTTGATTCCTCCCCGAACTTGATTTATTCTTCATGAAGGCCAAATTTACGATTTTTTTTATGCTGTTGGTGTTCGAAAAAGACTGGCTCGATTATTGTAAAATTCTGTGCTTGTTAGCATCTTTGTGACATGGTATTGATAAAATCTATTTCCGGCATCAGGGGAACCATCGGCGGGGATCCCGGAGATGGCCTTACACCCCTGGACATCGTAAAATTTACATCTGCCTATGCAGCCTGGATTAAGGAGTCTCTGGGCAAGCCTGACCTCAAGGTTGTGCTTGGAAGGGATGCCCGCGTCTCGGGAGAGATGGTTGAAACGCTGGTTTGCGGGGCATTAATGGGCATGGGGGTGGATGTGCTGAACCTGGGACTGGCAACAACGCCTACGGTGGAGATCGCCGTTTTGATGGAAAAGGCTGACGGAGGGATCATCCTTACGGCCAGCCATAATCCGGGACAATGGAACGCACTGAAACTGTTGAACAGCCGGGGAGAATTTATTTCTGCCGCTGAAGGGCAAAGGATCCTGGATATCGTGGAGGCAGGAAAATATGATTATGCACCGGTGGAAAATATCGGGCAGGTCACCAATGTACCCGGTTATAACCAGAAGCATATCGACAGGATCCTGGAGCTGGAACTGGTCGATCCGGAGATTATTGCAAAAGCCGGACTGAAGGTGGTCGTGGATTGTGTTAATTCTGTAGGCGGACTGATAATGCCGGCCTTGCTTAAGCAATTAGGTGTGGCCGAGGTGGTGGAACTGTACTGTGAGCCCAGCGGGATCTTTCCGCATAATCCCGAACCTCTGCCTGAACATCTCGGGGATCTGTCAGCAGCAGTGCAGGATCATGGAGCTGACCTGGGATTTGTTGTCGATCCCGACGTTGACCGGCTGGCCATGATCGATGAACGGGGACAGGCCTTCGGGGAAGAATATACCCTGGTAGCCGTGGCTGACTACATCCTTGGCAAAACACCAGGCAATACAGTGTCTAACCTGTCCTCGAGCAGGGCCCTGAAGTATGTCACGGAAAAATATGGGTGCAGCCACTTTGCTTCCCCGGTGGGAGAGGTGCATGTGGTCCGGGTAATGAAAGAAAACAACGCCGTGATCGGGGGCGAAGGAAATGGCGGGGTGATCTACCCGGGGATGCATTATGGCAGGGATGCCCTGACAGGTACCGCATTGTTCCTGACCTTCCTTGCCTCACAGGGATGTAAAGCGAGTGAATTAAGGAAAAGATACCCGGAATATACAATATCTAAAAACAAAGTGGCGCTTGAACCTGGGACTGACACAGAACTGATCCTGGAGAAGGTACAGAATAAATATGAAGGTTATCCGGTCAATACGGAAGATGGTGTAAAAATTGACCTTCCCGAGGGCTGGATCCACCTTCGGAAATCCAACACCGAACCCATTATCAGGATCTATACGGAAGCAGGTTCCGAATCCGTGGCCGAAGGCTTGGCAAAACAGGTAATTGATTTGATCTCAGGCCTCAAATAGGCTGGTTTTTAATCTTTTTTAACATAAGCTCTCACCCTGATTAAACCAAATCCGGGATTTTTAGTCTAATTTAGCGGATTCTATTGCATTATTACTTGATAATACAAACCATATAATGAAAAGACGTACCCTGGTATTCCTGATCATGTTAGTTGCGGTTATCGCTGCTGCGATCATTTATTCCCTGGCCTCCAAAGACGATTCCGCCAAACCGCTGGAGACAAAAGTTAAGCAGGGAAAATTCGAGATCTTGGTTGCCGTTACAGGCGAATTACAGGCACAAACCTCTACAGATATTATGGCTCCCTTACTTTTGAGAAGTCGGGAGCTCAGGATCCGAAACATCAAGATCCAGGACCTGGTTGCGGAGGGAACTGTTGTCGATTCAGGGGACTATGTAGCGACACTTGACCGTTCCGAGGCTGATAACTCCTATAAGGACATATCCGATGAACTTGAAGTAAGGGAATCAGAATATATGAAAACCAAACTAGATACGACAATCCAGCTCAGGATGCTTCGTGATGAAATAATCAACCTGAATTTTAATATGGAGGAAGCAGAGATCACCCTCGAGCAGAGCCAGTTCGAACCACCCGCCACTATACGCTCGGCTCAGATCAACCTTGATAAGACAGAACGGGCTTATAATCAGGCGGTAAAAAATTACAAGTTAAAGGTCCAGCAATACAATGCCGATATGACTGAGGTCACGGTTGACCTGGCCAAGCAGCGAAGAAGAAAAGCACAAATGGAGGATGTGCTGCAACGGTTTATTATCATAGCACCAGCTCCTGGCATGGTCATATACAAGAGAGATTGGAGAGGACAGAAAAGAACTGTGGGCTCCGAGATAAATCCCTGGGACCTGACCGTGGCTACCCTGCCGGATATGTCCACCATGGTCTCCAAGACCTATGTAAATGAGATTGATATCAGCAAGATTAAAGTGGGACAGGAAGTCAGGGCAGGTGTGGATGCTTTTCCTGAAAAAGAATACACGGGACTGGTCACAGAAGTGGCCAATATCGGGGAACAGCTTCCCAATACAGATGCCAAGGTATTTGAAGTGGTTATCGAGCTGAACGAATCCGATCCCATCCTCAGGCCTTCCATGACAACCAGTAATAGAATTATTACCAAAACATATGATTCAGTCCTCTACATCCCGTTGGAAGCCGTTCATTCGAATGACAGTATGACCTATGTCTATTTAAGGAACAATACCAGGCAGGTGGTCGTGCTGGATGAGTCGAATGAGAATGAGATCATTGTTGAAACGGGACTGGATGCAGGGGATAGGGTCCTGTTATCAGTGCCGGAGGGAGCTGATGAGATGAAATTTACCGGGCTGGAACTGGTGGAGGTGATCAGGCAGAAGGAAGCTGAAAAGAAAAGGCTTGAAGAGGAGATGCAAAAACAGCGGGAGGAGGAACAGTTGAAGAGGACCCAGCGGCGCGGGATGCGGCCACAGGTAGGAGCCCGGCCCACTTGAGCCCGGCCTGCTGGCAATAGTTAATGGATAACCCAAACAACAGAGTAAATGGAACGTTATTTTCATGATATAGTCATTGCCCTAGAGTCCATCCTGACTAATAAGCTGAAGTCCGTTCTCACGGGACTGGGTATCATCTTTGGGGTGGGTGCGGTGATCAGCATGCTTGCCATCGGAAATGGTGCCCAGCAGGAGATCCTCGAGCAGATGAAGATGGTAGGCGTAAATAATATAGTGATCACTCCGATCGTTACACCTGCCGGAGAGGGAGAAAGCACAGAAAACGGCAATGGTGAAAACAAACAGAAGGTCAAATTTTCACCCGGACTCAGCCTGAAGGATGCAGAAGCAATAGAAGACATTTTACCCACGGTCAACCGCCTCAGTCCCGAAATAGCACTGAACAGCTATGTGGTCCAGGCAGGAAAACGTGAACAGGCCAAATTGCTGGGCATATCTACAGAATACTTCGACATTTATAACCTTAACTTGCAGGAAGGCATGTTTTTCAATGAATACCAGGAAGAGAACGGGATCCCTGTTTGTGTCATAGGGTCAAACATCCGGGCGAAATTCTTTCCAAAGGAAAATCCCATCAATAAATACATCAAGTTTGACCATATCTGGCTCAAGGTGGTGGGTGTACTGGAACGTACGGATGTCAGCCTGACAGGCTTTGAGCAAACCGGTGTGAATGTGTTTAATGATAATATCTATATCCCGGCAAAGACCATGCTGATGCGGTTCCAGAACCGTGCCCTGGTCAGCTCAAGGATCAAGCAAGCTCAATCCTCGTTAAGGATGGGCCATTTTTTTCGCATCAGTACCAATCCCACACAAAATATCAGCAGCAACTATCACCAGCTGGACAGGATCATCGTCCAGGTTAACGATTCTGAGGAGCTGATCGCATCTACAGAGTTCCTGAGCAGGATGCTCTTCCGCAGGCATTCTGAGGTTAAGGATTATGAGATCACCGTACCCGAGCTGTTGCTCAAGCAGGAGCAGCGGACCAAGGATATTTTCAACATTGTGCTTGGAGCCATCGCGAGTATTTCCCTGCTGGTGGGTGGGATCGGTATCATGAATATCATGTTTGCCTCGGTCATGGAAAGGATAAAAGAGATTGGAACCCGAATGGCTATCGGGGCCAGGAAGATGGACATTGTGGTTCAGTTCCTGGCAGAGGCCATACTGATCAGTGTTACCGGCGGACTGATAGGAGTGATCCTGGGGATCATCATTTCCAGGCTTATCAACGAGTTCACAGGAATTCTTACCATAGTTTCTCCTTTTTCTGTAATCATTGCCTTTGTAGTATCGGCCTCGGTTGGAGTAATTTTCGGCTATTCTCCTGCTAAAAGGGCCTCCGAGAAGGATCCGATCGAATCATTAAGGCATGAATAATTTAAGCGACCATTCAGTGAAAAAACACAGCATAAGATTCATTTTACTATTTCTCATTACCGGGTTTTCGCTCACCGGGACGGCGCAGGTCCGGAACCTGAATTTCACTCTTGATGATGTGATCAGGATCGCCAGGGAGCAGTCCCCCAGGGCCATCATGGCAAGGCACCGTTTCCGGAGCAGTTATTGGGAATTCAGGACACACAAGGCAAAGTTCCGGCCCAGCCTTACCCTCCGGGGGACCCTGCCCGACCTGAACCGGTCCATTGACAGGATCACCCTCCCTGACGGCTCGGATGCTTTCGTGGAAAGAAGCCTTGCAACCTACGATATAACTGCTTCCCTGCAACAGAACATTGCACCCACGGGGGGCACCATATTTATGAGTTCGGGTATGCAGCGGATCGACCTGCTCAAGGATGACCAGACAGCCTCGAACTATCTCTCGACCCCGGTGAGCATTGGCCTGCGGCAGCCGATCAAGGCGCATAACAGTTTTCGCTGGGAAAGAAAAATTGAACCCCTGAAATATGAGGCTGCACAGAAAAATTATGTGGAATCACTCGAGCAGGTGAGCTTAACGGCAGTGAATTATTTTTTCAATCTTACCCTTGCCCAGGTAAACCTGCAGATCGCCAGGTTGAATTATGCCAATAACGATACACTTTACCAGATCGCAAAGGGAAGGTATAATATCGGGACCATTGCCGAGAATGAACTGCTCCAGATGGAGCTGGCTTTTCTAACTTCCAGTACCGACCTGAATGAAGCTGGCATACAGCTGGAAATCAATAGATTCCAAATCAGATCATTCCTTGGGTACAATGAGAATGTGGATATTGAACTGATCATCCCGGTAGAGATCCCTGAGCTGGAGGTTGATGTGACCAGG
>DAOUVF010000002.1 GCA_030667765.1 Bacteroides sp. | reverse complement strand
CGCATCCTGAGGGCGGATACCTATCTTTTCCAGTATGTTGGAAAGGAGAAGCTGGAACTGAACGGGAAATATATTTTTCCGCGGCATGTCTATTTTATGCCCCGGGGCACTTCCATCAAAGGGGAGGGGATCACCCCTATCTATTATTCGGATGTGATAGCCGGATACCTCAAAGATACTACGGGGGACCAGGTGGATTTTCTGGCCAGGAATATTGAATTCCACTTTAAGAATTCACCCAACGGGATACATAATTTCAGTTTTCAGGGAAAATCCGGCCAGATGGTCGGGATCATGGGCGGGAGTGGCACAGGAAAATCTACCCTGGTGAAGGTTTTGAATGGTTCCCTGAAACATGATGCAGGAAGCATTTATATCAATGGACATAACCTGTTGACAGAGAAGAAAGAGCTGGAGGGGATGATCGGCTATATCCCCCAGGATGACCTTCTGATAGAGGAACTTACGGTCTTTCAGAACCTTTATTTCAATGCAAAATTATGCCTGGATGGATACAGTGAGGAAGAGCTGTCAGAGAGGGTCAATATGATCCTGACCGACCTGGATCTTTTTGAGGTCAGGGAGCTGAAAGTTGGCTCACCGCTTCATAAGTTGATCAGCGGGGGACAAAGGAAGCGGCTGAACATTGCCATCGAGATCATCAGGGAACCGTATATTTTGTTTGTGGATGAACCTACATCTGGACTTTCTTCCACCGATTCGGAAAATGTGATGATGCTGCTGAAAGAACTGGCAATGAAGGGCAAACTGGTGGTCGTCAATAGTCACCAGCCGTCTTCGGATCTGTTTAAGCTCTTTGACCAGTTGGTTGTGCTTGACAAAGGGGGGTATCCGGCATATGCAGGGAATCCTGTGGAAGGGATCATATATTTTAAACAGCTGGCGGACCGGGTTGATGCCAGTGAAAGTGAGTGCGCTTCATGTGGAAATACCGACCCGGATGAGATCCTTCAGATCATAGAGGAGAGGGATATCAATGAATTTGGCGAATTCACGAACAAAAGAAAAACCAGTCCCCGGGATTGGTATCAGAAATACATTGAAAATATCCAGTCCAAGCGTGAATTTGTATTTGAAAAGAAAACAATCCCAACCAGCCTGTTTAAGATCCCTGGCCGGTTAAAACAATACCTGATCTTTTTCAAACGTAATTTGCTGTCAAAACTGGCGGACCGGCAATTCCTCTCAATCTCCCTGCTGGTTGCCCCTCTGCTGGCAGTTATCCTGGGATTTTTCACCAAGTATATCAGCGGAACAGATACGGATCCACATGCTTACCTTTTCAGCCAGAATGAGAACCTGCCGGCCTACCTGTTCATGAGTGTGATCGTGGCGCTTTTCCTGGGACTCATCATCAGTGCCGAAGAGATCATCAAGGACCGGAAGATCCTGGCCAGGGAGTCCTTTCTACACCTGAACCGGACATCGTATCTGTTATCCAAGGTAGCCTTCCTCTTCCTGCTTTCTGCCGTCCAGATGCTGCTTTTTGTTATCATCGGGAATGCCATCCTGGAGATCAGGGGAATGACCTTTTCGTACTGGGTCATACTTTTCACTACTGCATGCTTTGCCAATATTATGGGACTAAATATATCGGACGGGCTCAAATCCGTCGTAGCTATCTATATAGTTGTACCATTCCTGCTGGTTCCACAGATACTGCTGGCCGGTGTGATCGTAAAATTTGACAAGTTGCATTATAAGTTTGCCTCTCATGAGAGTGTCCCCTTTGTCGCTGACCTTATGCCGTCGAGATGGGCATACGAAGCACTGGCTGTAAACCAGTTCGTCTATAATAAATACCAGCAACATTTCTATGAGGTAGAGATGAGGGAAAGCAATGTGACATATGATCTGCAGTTCCTCGTTCCAACTTTGATCCAGCAGATTGAGGATGCAGAGACACTGTATCAGCGTGAAGATGACAGGCTTCCGGATAAGCTCAGGGTGGTCAGAAGCGGATTTAATGCCATATATCTGACGGAAGCATTTCCCGGACAGGACAAGTTTACCGTTGATGCCTTTACACCCCTGTTGGCCGATTCAACAATCAGTTGGCTCAGGGCTTATCGATCCCGCCTGTCAAATAACCGTGAGAAACTGGTCAAAGAAAAGGACAGGATATATATGGACCTGAAAGATACCTTTGAAGGCAGCTCCGGGATCACCGGCTTCAAGCGGGATTTTTACAATGAAAGCCTGGCAGACCTGGTGCTGAACCGTGTGGATCTTCATAAGATTGTGGAAATTGATAACAAGCTGATCCGGAAGATGGAACCCGGCTATATGTACCCGGTAATGAAAAACGGGAGGTCACATTTCTTTGCTTCGGTCAAGCGGGTAGGAAACTTATATATGCCAGCTGTGTTATTTAATATTATGGCGGTCTGGATCATGACCCTTGTTTTTTACCTCATCCTGCAATTCAGCCTGCTGAGGAGGACCCTTGATTTCTTCGGGACCATAAGGAGGAGGGAAGTCCTTACAAATGGAAGTTAAACTGTTTATAAGTTGATGGAAAGTTATTAAAACGATTTATATATTTGTTAATACACTGATTATAAGTTAAAACCTTGGTCATGCAATGTAAACTTTACAAATTCTGTCTTCTGATTCTAATCATTCCTGCCATACTTGTTGGAGGATGCAAATCAGATAAAGGCAAACGCAAGCCTGGATTGCTGGATGATAGCGAGGCTGCAGAAATAGTGAACCGGATCGAAACCATTAAACAGGTTTACCATCTGTCACCATCCCCGGCTGAAATGCTCAGCGTCATCGATGTTGCTGAACTATCTTTTGATGTCGGTTTAATAAATCCGCCGGGCAATATGGATAACTACCATGACACAAAATCACAGACCATCGGCCTCGGGATCTATATTACAGATCTTGCCTATGCTGCCTTATTCGGACGGCACGAGGAAACACTTGATTACCTCGATGTCGTGCGGACCATGGCTGAACAGATCAGGGTAACCGGAGCGATTGATGATGAGCTCATTGAAAATGCCAGGAACAATGTTGAATACCTGGATTCCCTCTTCAATATATCAAATGAGGCATTTATTAATATGTTGTTTTTCTGTGAGCGGAATGACCGTCCCAATACCGTTATTATGCTGTCTGCCGGAGCATTTATCGAAAGTCTTTTCCTGGCAGTCAACCTGGCGGGGGATAATGGTCAGACAGATTATATCCTGCAGCACCTGGCTGATCAGAAATATGCCCTTGATAACCTGATGATGTTTGCGGAAGGCATGAAGGATCAGGATCCGAATGTTGCAGCAGTCATTGAAGATATGGAACCCATAAAGGAAATATATGACGATATAACCGTTGTTGCCGGAACCACTACCGTAGAGATAGAAAAAGCAACTGATAACCAGCCTAAAAAGCTGGTAATCGGCGGGGGCAGCAAACCCACTCTCAGCAATAAAGAATTCGAGAAGTTGAAAAAAACCACGGTCGAGTTGCGTAACAAGCTAGTTACTAATTAAATGATTAAAATCTGAGAGGCATGAAATATATCCGCCAAATTCAAATACTGTTTGTTCTGCTCCTAATCGCTCCCCTTTCTGTAATGGCACAGGATTGTGTGGATTATCATAAACTCGGGGATTGCATGATGGACCGGCAGAAAGGCTATAAGATTTACAGTCAATCAAAAAGTGTCGGTTTGAGTCCCAAAGACACTGTAGAGATCAATATCGTTTTCTATGGACAGAAAGACTATATTTTTTCCTTTTGCACCCATGCCAAGCTGTATCCGGTCCATTTTGTATTGATTGATCCGGATTCGGGGGATGTATTATATGATAATGCCAACGACAAGTATATTGAATCCCTGGGCATTGGATTTGATGTATCAAAATCCCTTACCATTAAGGTTGCTGTCGTGGCCCGTAAGGCCAGCGAAGAGGAAATTGAGCAATACGTCGGCTGTCTCGGCCTGCTCATTCAATACAGGAACTATACCAAAAAGAAAGTAAACCTGCAGATGTAGTGAAAAAAAGCAAGCTGACACGATCAAATAACCGGGTCATTGCCGGTGTTTGTGCGGGGCTCGCCGTAAGGCTCGGGTGGGATATTGCCCTGGTCAGGTTGCTTTACCTCATTATTTCAATCTTCAGCGCCGGGTTTCCAGGCATCCTGGCTTATATCATACTCTGGATAGTGATGCCTGAAGAGACAGATTTTCAGTCCTGAAAAACTTTTTATTATTTTAGCCCTCTTGTTCCAACATACTCATATATCTTATGAAGAAGCTTATTTTTGTCCCTCACATGGGACTGACTTTGCTGTTGTCATTCTGGATTGCAGCAGGATGCCAGCAATTACAACGGAAAACTGATATGACAACACCTGTCGCAAAAAAGATTGATAAGAAACTTACTATCCACGGGCATACCCGGATCGATCCCTATTACTGGCTCAGGGAAAGGGAGGATACTGAGGTCATTGCCTACCTGGAAGCAGAGAATGCCTACACAGAGGCCGTAATGAAGGAGACGAAGGATTTTGAGAACCATCTCTATAAGGAAATTGTTGGCAGGATCAAGCAGGATGATCAGAGTGTACCTTACCTGGATAACGGTTATTATTACTATACAAGGTTTGAAGAAGGAGGGGAATATCCCCTGGTATGCCGGAAAACAGGCAGCCTTGAAGCAGATGAAGAGATCATACTGAATGTTCCTGAAATGGCCAAAGAGCATTCCTACTTCCAGCTCGGCGGGTATGCTGTCAGTCCGGATAACAAACTGCTGGCATATGGCGTGGACACGGTAAGCCGGAGAAAATACACTCTATATGTTAAGAACCTTGAAAGCGGGGAGATATATAACGATGCCATCCCCACCACTGATGGAAGTGCCAGCTGGGCAAATGATAATAAAACGGTTTTTTACACACAGAAAGATGAGGAAACCCTGAGGAACCACAAGGTTTTCAGGCATGTGCTGGGGACAAGTGTGGAGAAGGATGTACTGGTTCATCATGAAACTGACGAAACCTTCAGCACCTTTGTCTATAAAACCAAAAGTGATAAATATATCATGATAGGATCAGGGAGCACCCTGTCTGATGAATACCGCTTCCTGGATGCAGATAATCCTGAAGGTGAATTTTCAATATTGCAGGAAAGGGAAAGAGAACTTGAATACTCTGTAGGGCATTTTGGAGACAAATTCTATATCCGGACAAACCTGGATGCGAAGAATTTTCGCCTGGTGGAGACAGCCGTAACGGCCACCTCAAAAGAAAACTGGAAAGAGATCATCCCGCACCGGGAAGATGTACTGCTTACTGATCTTGAACTATTTAATGATTTCCTGGTGGTATCAGAAAGGAAAGAGGGATTGCTGAATATCAGGATCATTGAGTGGGAAAGCGGGCGTGAACACTACCTTGATTTCGGTGAGGAGGTTTATGTGGCCCGGATCGCGATCAATCCCCAGTTTGATACAAAACTGCTCAGGTATGCCTATTCCAGCCTGACCACACCCAACTCCACCTTTGATTACCATATGGAGTCCCATGAGAAGACCCTGCTCAAACAGCAGGAGGTCATTGGTGATTTTGATGCCGGCAACTACGAGGCGAGGCGGATCTATGCAGAGGCTGCTGATGGGGCAAAGATCCCTGCGTCTATGGTCTACCGGAAAGGTATGCAGCAGGATGGGAAAAACCCGCTTCTTATTTATGGATATGGTTCATATGGATACACCCGCGAACCGGCGTTCAATTCTGCCCGGCTGAGTTTGCTGGACCGTGGTTTTATTTTCGTGATTGCCCATGTACGCGGCGGACAGATCTATGGGAGGCAGTGGTACGAGGACGGGAAGATGTTCAACAAGAAAAATTCTTTCACTGATTTTAATGCCTGTGCTGAACAGTTAATAGCAGACAACTATACCAGCCCCGATCATTTGTATGCCATGGGGGGGAGTGCAGGGGGACTGCTCATGGGTGCCATCATCAATCTGCAGCCGGAATTATACCATGGGGTCATCGCTGCTGTTCCCTTTGTGGATGTGGTCACCACCATGCTGGATGATGATATCCCCCTTACAACGGGCGAGTTTGATGAATGGGGCAACCCGGATAACAAGGACAGCTATGAATACATGCTCAGCTATTCACCATATGACAATGTAGAAGCAAAGGCTTATCCGAACCTGCTGGTTACCACCGGGCTTCACGACTCACAGGTACAATACTGGGAACCGGCCAAATGGGTGGCCAGGCTGCGTGACCTGAAGACAGATGACAACCTGTTGCTCCTGAAAACCAACATGGAGGCCGGACACGGAGGTGCTTCCGGCCGCTTCGAATACCTGAAGGAAGTAGCCTTTGAGTACAGCTTCCTGCTGAAACTGGCCGGAAAGACTCAGTAATTAAAACCAAAACAGTTTTATAACTGGCTCAGGGTTAGCGAACTCCTGAAAGACCTTTTGCTGCCTGAACAGGTTCGTGGACTGAACCTGTTACAAATTTGTCAATCTTATTTACATTCTTGTTAGATCAATATCTCCCTGTTATGTACATTTGTATTATCATCTCTGGTAAACAGGAGATCAATCCATGAAAATCACGAAAAGATATAACAGAAAGCTACCCTCTCCCCTCGAGCTTTCATTTTATCTTTTTGCAGTGATCGCTTTCTGTGTCATCAACTGGATTCTCCTTAAGGCAGTCAATCCTGAGCAACCTGCTCCAAAATCATTTGAATCAATGGTGGTTGAAGCTATGCTTGATGAACTGCCACCGGTGACATTACCAGCGGACAAGATGTTGACAATTAAGCAGACATCGAAACTTGAGCCCTGGATGTTAAATTATGGGGTCTTCTCCCTGTTTGACACTGAGGACGAAATTGTCCTGGAGGACTGGATGATAAACACCAGCACCTGGTATTAATAACGATTTGTCAAAAAACCTGAAATCCTTCTTCTTGATCTAACATGTTACATAGCTTGCAGTAGTTGTGACAGGACTGCTAGATACCTGCTCTATCAGATTATACCTTTACTTATATGAAACCAACACCATAAGATCATGAAAAAGACAGTTTTATTTTCAGCCGTATTGCTGCTTGCCTGCGTTGTCCAGGTTCTGGGACAAGACAGGCAGGTCAACGGAACAGTTATCTGTTCGAAAGATAGCATTCCTCTGTTTCCTGTTTCAATCTTGATTAGTGGAACGACCCTTGGTGCTATTACAAATGAACAAGGAGAATTTTCTTTGAAGATCCCGGAAAACCACAATGTCTGCAATACTCTGTGTTTCAGTTTTGTTGGAATGAAATGTGAGTGCATTGAGATCATAGATCAGGAGCGAAATAACATTAATGTGATCATGGAACCCGATGTTATTAGCCTGGCAGAAGTTACTATTGTTTATGATACGCTGATGCACCGGAGCCAGAGCTATCTTACCGAATTTAATAAGGATAGTATTGTTAAAATCAATGCCTTGGTACTAGTTGATGGACTTCAGTCAGATAACTTCATTTGCCACCTTAAGTAGGAGTACAGGATCCCGGACAGGATCACTAATTCGCCAAGTATAAAAAGGAACCAGTTGAATTTCCGCGGGATATACTGGGTTGCCAGCTTTAGGACCTGTTCTTTCGGCAGGGTCCATATGTCCCTGACAGTCATGGATTCCATGATAAAAGCTGAATAATCCCATATGAAGCCAAGGATCAGAATCACAGACCCGGTGATCAGCAGCAGCCAGCTGATGCCGGGTATTTTTATGTCCTCATTTTGCCGGTTAGCGACCAGGATAAGCAGGGCAAATGCTATCATCGTCAGGGAAACGATAAGCGGTGTGATCACGGGACCGATCCAGGTGGATGGCAGCAGGAACAATACATCATAGGTCATCAGGGAAGGTGGCCATCCGGTCAGAAGCCAGAGGAAAACATAATAGAAAATATCCCAGATGGCAAAAGAGTAAAGAAACCAGGCAAACCGTTCCGAGGTGTTTCTCCCGGTTAAAAATCCAATTCCCAGCAGCATGAAAATTGTTGCCCCTTCCCTTAATAATTCAGTCAGCATCAAATCCGGTTGTACAGGGCTCAGAGGGAATCCAAATCCTTCAGGGTAGAGTATTTCCCGCATGTATATCACCACAGCACTCTCGAGCAGTCCCATGGCGATACTGAAGATAGAAACAACAATTAAGTAGAATTTTAAGGATTTGCTGTTCATAGTACTAAGATATGGATAAAACGCATTGGCTTGGGTAATATTACCTTGTGGGTTTTAACTATCTTTGATGCCTGAAGGCCATAATCACTCGCAGACTTGAATTATCCGAAAAACTTTGAAACGAAAATCGGCTTTGACAGGATCAGGGAATCGGTCAGCGAGGGCTGTTTGTCCGAAACAGCCAGACTGTTGCTGAATGAGGAAGTATATATGACTGATTATGAGATGATCAGGGAAAAACTTCTCCGGACAAATGAATGCATGATAATGATGGGGGAGGAGGAATTCACCATCGAACCTTATCCGGATGTAGATCAGGCACTTTTAAAACTCGGGGTGGTTGGGAGTTATCTGGTACTGGATGAAGTGTCTGCCCTTCGAAAGAACCTGGATGCCGTCAGGGGGATCCTGAATTTTTTTAAAAAAGCCGAGCACCAGGAAAAATTTCCAAATATTTTCGGTATGAGCCGGGAAGTAAAAATCTATCCTTTCATCCTTGAAAGAATCGATAAGGTATTGTCTAAAAATGGAAAGATCAAGGATAACGCATCCAGGGAACTGGCCCAGATACGTGCAGATCTGGCTGGTAAGGAGAAACAGGTTGCCCGCCGCCTTCAGAGCATCCTGAAGTCTGTACAGCATGAAGGTACCGCTGAATCCGATGTGGCTGTTTCCATTCGTAACGGGAGACCCGTAATCCCGGTCCAGGCCTCCAGGAAAAGGCAGCTTTCAGGGATTATCCATGATGAATCGGCCAGCGGGAAAACAGTTTTTATTGAACCATCAGAGGTAGTGGGGATCAACAACGAGATCCGTGAGTTGGAATATGCCGAAAACCGGGAGATTATCAGGATACTGACCAAATTAACGGATGATTTGAAGCCTTATGCAGAGGAGCTGAGACATTTATCCGGCTTTCTTGCAGGCATGGATATGATACAGGCCAAGGCTAAATATGCCAGGGGTGTCAATGCTGTCATGCCCGAGGTGGTGGAGCATCCCCTGGTGGAATGGAAGATGGCAATTCATCCCATTCTGTTAAAGACCCTGCAGAAAGAGAAACGCAAGGTTGTGCCCCTGGATATCCGGCTTGATAAAAAATCACGCATACTGGTCATATCCGGTCCCAATGCAGGGGGGAAATCGGTGTGCCTGAAGACTGTGGGGCTACTGCAGTACATGGTTCAGTGCGGTTTTCTGGTACCAATGGACCCGGATTCAAAAGTTGGTGTTTTCAACCGGATCTTTATTGATATCGGAGATGAACAATCCATTGATAATGACCTGAGTACATACAGCTCTCACCTGCTGAACATGAAGTATTTCACGCGGAATGCAGATGCTGGCACCCTGCTGTTGATTGATGAATTCGGGACAGGCACAGAACCTGTTCTCGGGGGTGCCATTGCAGAGACCATCCTTGATAGGATCAATAAGCAGTTGGTATGGGGTGTGATCACCACCCATTACAGTAATCTGAAACACTTTGCAGCCGAGGCTGACGGGATAGAGAACGGGGCTATGCTCTTCGATACCGGCAAGATGCAGCCCCTTTATAAGCTTGAAATTGGTCAGCCTGGCTCTTCTTTTGCTTTCGAGATTGCAAGGAACATAGGCCTTCCGGAGGATATCATAAAGGGGGCATCTGACAGGGTGGGTGAGGACCATATTACTTTTGACAAGCACCTTCGTGAGATCATAAGGGACAAAAGATACTGGGAGGGGAAGCGTGACAGGATCCGTATTTCTGAGAAAAGACTTCAGGAAACCCTGGGCAAATATGCCGACGAACTCGACCAGGCAGAAAAAACCCGTAAAGAAATCCTGAAAAAGGCCAGGGAGGAGGCAGATGAATTGCTCCGGCAGGCAAACAGGAAGATAGAAAACACCATACGTGAGATCCGAGAAGCACAGGCCGACAAGGAAAAAACCAGGCAGGCAAGGGAAAAACTGATTGAATTTAAGGAGATGGAAGTCAAACAGGCCGCCGCGAAGAAGGATCCTCTTGATACAAAAATCGAAAAAATAAAAAGCGAAGAAAAAAAGATCCGCGAAAAAAGGCAGCGGTTCGGACAGATGGAACCTTCCCGTAAAGCCCCGGAAAAACCTTTGGACCCAAGCATTCGTACAGGGGACTACGTGGTGATGAAGGGACAGGAGATATCCGGTGAAGTGCTTGAAAGAAAAGGAAACAAGGTTGCTGTACAATTCGGTTACCTGACCACAAGGGTTAGCGTGGATAAACTGGAGAAAGTTGCCCCCGAAAAATATGAAGCCTCAAATGAAACTAATCATGGTACTGGGGATTATGCCGATTGGGATATCCTCAGGAGGAAGATGCAGTTCAGGCCGGAGATCGATGTCAGGGGACAAAGAGCTGAGGAAGCCCTCAGGAGCGTGACTGCCCTGATTGATGAGGCCATCATGGTGCAAAACCGGGAATTAAGGATCCTGCACGGGAAGGGGGACGGGGTGCTCCGGCATTTGATCCGGGAGTACCTGGGGAGCGTTGACCTGGTGAATTCATTTGGGGATGAACATGTTGACCTGGGAGGCACAGGGGTAACTATCGTGATAATTGATGTCTGATCAGCGTAATTAAGACTATGGAAATACTGATCTATACTGAAAGTAAAACACCGAGGCTGCAGTATGTCCTGAATTATGTATTCAGGGACTGCTTTAACTGTGATTTTTCAATTACTGATCAGGAAACAATATTTTCTCCATATCAGGGACCCAAGATCAATTATTCAGGCAAATATGGATTGGATGGTTTCCGTATCCCGGCATCCGGATTCCTGCTTGAAAACTGCATCCGGAAAATGGAGCCTATGCCTGAAACCTCGGGGGAAGTCCCTCAGCTTTTTTCGGACGATAAGGAAGCTGACCTGACCTTCGATATTTTCTCGGCTGTTTTTTACATGATATCAAGGTATGAAGAATACCTCCCTCATGAGCCGGACTATCACGGTCGGTTTGATGCGGGAAGCAGCCTGGCAAAGAAGTATGATTTCCTGGAATTGCCGGTAGTCGATCTGTGGGTACTGAACCTGAGGGACAGGCTGGCCGGGAAGTACCCTGGGCTGGATCTTTCTCCCGGCACATTCAAATTCCAGCCCACTTCAGATATTGATTTGCCATTTGCCATATTGCACAGGGGTATTTTGCGAAAACTGGGGGCGAATATCAGATCCAGCCTGAAGCGCAACGGTGAGTCAAAAATGCGCCATGCTGTGCTCTCCGGTGAGGTGAAGGATCCATATGATACTTTCGATGAGATTGGGAGGATACATGCCAGCAGGGGACTCAAACCCATCATTTTCTTTCTGACTTCCGGGTATGGCAAATATGATAAGAGCATCTCCCCTCAAAATGAAACTTTCAGGGAATTGGTGGGCCAAACCATGAAATTCGGCAGTCCCGCGATCCATCCTTCCTACCGGTCATCCGGCAAACCCGCCATCCTTCAAAAGGAGATCCAGACACTGTCTTACATTACCGGTGTCGATATTCAGGTCAGCAGGCAACATTATCTGAAATTCAACCTGCCGGAGAGCTACAGGCAATACCTGGAAGCAGGGATAAGGAAGGAATACAGTATGGGGTTTGCTTCACATTCCGGATTCAGGGCAGGGACCTCAAAACCTTTCCATTTCTATGACCTGGAGAGGGAGACGGAAACACCTTTGAAGGTTACCCCGTTCCAGGTAATGGACAGGACGCTGAAAGATTATATGAAACTTTCTCCGATATCCGCCGTGGAAAAGATCAGGAAGCTGGTAGATGAGGTCCGGTCTGTCAACGGGACCTTCGTATCCATCTGGCATAACGATGCCTTCAGCGATAAAGGAGAATGGGAGGGTTGGAAGGTAGTGTATCTGGAAATGTTGAACCATATTCAGCAGGTTGGTGATTAAGCTACTGGGGCATACTGAAATAGACAGGGAAAGATGGGACTTTTGCATCAGTAATTCCGTTTTTGAGACCATATACCCCTATACATGGTACCTCGACCTGGTATCTCCCGGATGGGATGCTCTGGTGCTGGACGATTTCAGGGCTGTTATGCCGCTGACATGGACAAAGAAGCTGGGATTCCGCTTTCTGCTTCAGCCTATCCTCGCTCAGCAGCTGGGGATTTTTTCCAGGGATCCCCTTGACACTGCTCTGCTTGAAGAATTTTTAAATACTATCCCGGCGAGGTTCCGATATATTGATATCTGCCTTAACATGGAGAACCGGGATATCCCGGGTAAATGGGAGTCTTTTGAGCGGCACAATTATGTACTGGATCTTTCCCTTCCTGAAGACTCCTACAATAATAATACCCGCAGGAATCTTCAAAAAGGCCAATCCCAG
Source organism: Bacteroides sp. (assembly GCA_030667765.1). Lineage (GTDB taxonomy): Bacteria > Bacteroidota > Bacteroidia > Bacteroidales > SM23-62 > SM23-62. The sequence goes on along the minus strand of DAOUVF010000002.1, from coordinate 11,193 downwards.
GAATTTGAATTCAGGAACATTTCTGCCGGGGAATATCTTTATCTGAAGTTTCACGGGATGAAAGATGCCCGCCCTACTGTCAGGTGGAGCTACCTTGAAAACCTGTTTGAGGGACTGATAAGGCTTAAGAAAGCAGAAATCTTTGGCCTTTTCATGGGAGATGATCTGCAGGCAGCCGCCATACTTGGCTATGCAGTCAGCAGGACCATCTACCTGAATGGCTGTAATTCTGACGCCGGGAAAGAGAACAGGGCAATGTTCGTTTTGATGGATAAATTGATCTCGCAATCACGTGGTGCAGACAGGATATTCGATTTCGAGGGATCCAACATATCCGGCGTAGCGCGATTTTACGAAGGATTTGGCGGTAAAAGAACAGTTTATCCACGGATCGTGAAAACAAGCTTCCCATTTCTAAAGAAGATAAAATAATACCATGCAAAGGGGAATTAAAGTATTGTTAGGCATTGCCGGTGGATGGATCCCTCAATCCATCCTTATCAATTTGACCGGGCAGCACTTCCTCTTTCCCTTTTACCATACCGTATCAAACACTCCCCTCCCGCATGTCAACCAGGTCTATCGGGTCAGGTCTTTTGCCAGTTTTACCAGGGACCTGGATTTTCTGACCGGGCATTTTCAGCCGGTGGGACTGGAAGAATTAAGGGCTTTCAGGAAGGGTGCAGGAAAACCATCCAAACCCTGTATGTTCCTCACTTTTGACGATGGACTGTCAGGCATCTATGATATCGTGGCGCCGGAGCTGCTGAAAAGAGGAATCCCTGCAGCATTTTTTATCAATACAGATTTTATTGATAACCAGGACCTGTTCTTCCGGTATAAGGCAAGCCTCATCCTCGACAGGCTGGAACATAATAACTATCCACGGGCTGTACTGGAAAATTTCCAGCGCCGGTATCACCTGATGCGGGCTGGCAGGATAAACGTTCGTGAGCTTGTGCTTGGGGTGACCTACCGGCGGCGTGCGGAGCTGGATGAGATGGCAAAACTGGTGGATCTTGATTTCACTGCCTTCCTGAAGGTTAAAAAACCCTACCTGTCCTCCACGCAGATAAGTGAGCTGGCCCGGTCTGGATTTTATATCGGTGCCCACAGCAGGGACCATCCCCTATTCTCTGACCTGGCACAGGATGAACAGTTTTTCCAGTACCGGGATAGCCTCACGCTGGTGCAGCAGGAATTCGGACTTACATATGGACTGTTTTCTTTTCCTTTTACGGATGAAGGTGTGCCACCATCCTTTTTTACCGCATTATCAGCCGAAGGAACGCCCCCGATGGATGCCACCTTCGGGACAGCCGGGTTGAAAGAGGATCCGGTGGACTTTCATTTTCAGCGGATACCGATGGAAGTGAAAAAAATCCCGGCTTCCCGTATCCTGAAGGGTGAATACACTTATTACCTGCTGAAGGGCCTGTTAGGCAGGAACAAGATAACCAGGGAATGAGGATAGAAAAATACAATGCCAGCCGCCTTAAGGAGTTCATTGAATCGGAGAAGTACCGGACCCAGCCGGTTATACCGGTCAGCCCGCAACGGGCCCTTTCCTGGTTGAAGAACCCAAGGATGGAGCCGGATGATATACTCATGTATCTCCTTCTTGATGGTGATGACCTGGCAGCTTACCGATGCATATTGCCGGATCGTAATGCAGACATCCGGTTTGGATGGTTGAGCGGGAACTGGGTTGACCTCAAAAGGCGCAGGCAGGGACTGGCGAGCCGATTGTTTGATGAGGCATTTAAGGATTGGGGGCAGCAGCTGATGTATACCAATTATGCCCCGGAGTCCAAGGCAGTATATGATAAAACTGGCAGGTTTGCACTGTACCGGGAACTGGAAGGTGTCAGATACTATCAGAGGGCAGTCTCTGCAACATTGCTGGGCAACAGGAATGCAGGCTACCGTACAGCCCGGCCCCTGTTTAGACTGGCTGACGGGATCATCAATGCCTGGCAGGATCTCAGGATCAGTACTGTAAAGAAAAAAATCAAACCAGATTTCCTTCATGCCGAACCGGTCAGGTCAGTTGATCCGGCATCCCTTGACCTGATGGAAAGGTATAAGCGGCTTGGATTTGGATTGCGGGACCAGGAGGCATTTGACTGGATAAGCTCTTATCCCTGGGTGATGGAAGGGGAAAATCAGGATGAAAGATACTTTTTTACCTGGGAAGTTTCGCGTTATCGGAACACCTGCCTGAAAGTCTGGGATTATGAGGGAAAGCTGGCCGGATTCCTCATGCTGTCAGTGGTGGGTGAGAAAATGACCCTGCCATATGTCTGTCTTAAGGAAGAGGCAACCACTGCTGCTGCAAAGATCCTGGACCACTACCTTTTCTCTGAAAAAATCTCCTACATCACTACCTATAATCCCGAGGTGATGAGCCTGCTGGAAAATTCCAGGGCACCATTACTTGGAAAGCGCCGGATGTACCAGAAATTCTTTGCCACACATGAACTAATCAGACAATTGCCCGATGGGAACAAAATATTTTTCCAGGATGGGGATGGAGATGTGGTCTTTACCTAATCTTCCAATGCTTCAAGATCTATTTCCTGCTGCTCCAGTTCAATGAGCTTGCCATCATCGCATTTCAGTGTGCGTGCCCGGTACTTGTTAAGCAGGTTGTAGTTATGAGTGGCCATGATTACGGAGCGGTCGCTTGCACTGATACCCATAAGGATATTCATGATATCATCCGAGGTTTCCGGATCAAGGTTCCCGGTAGGCTCGTCGGCCAGTATGATCTCGGGATCATTCAGCAGGGCACGGGCAATTACAATGTGTTGCTGTTCCCCGCCTGATAACTGGTTTGGCATTTTGTAACCTTTGTGTGCCAGTCCTACCCTTTCGAGTACTTCAGAGATCCGTTTCTCAATCTCGTCCTTGTTCTTCCATCCGGTGGCTTTCAGTACGAAGTTCAGGTTATCTGTCACCGTGCGGTCTGTCAAAAGCTGGAAATCCTGAAAGACAATCCCCAGTTTACGGCGCAGGTAAGGGATCTGGCCGGATTTAAGGTTATGCAACTCAAAATCTGAAACATAACCTTCCCCTTCCATCAACGGGTGCTCAGCATTCAGGGTTTTGATAACGCTTGTTTTCCCACTTCCCACCTTACCGATGAGGTAAACAAATTCACCCTTGTTGACATGGAAATTGACCTCTGAAAGCACCAGGTGGTCCTGTATGAAAATGGAGGCATTTTTCAGCCGAATAATGGTATCCGGTGACATGCTGGCAAAAGTAAAATAAATATATTAAACCCAGGCTATTGTTAATAAATATGTTAGTTGTTCCATTCTGTATCCCGGGATAACGATTGTAAAATAAAGTACTTTTAAATCCGTTAGAAAGAATAACTAACTGCATGCAGATATATATGAATATTATCCGGATAATTGCACTTGCGCTGATATTTGCATCTACCTTTTCCACCACCCCGGCCATAGCCCAGAAATCACATATTCAGGAACATCCTGACAATTTGTTTTTTGAGGCCCGGGAACTGTTCGGGAAGGAAAAGTACGCGGCGGCACAGTTAAAGTTTGAGGAAATCCTGGAAAAACCTGAAGAAACGTCTGCCATCCTCCATCAACGTGCTGAATACCTGAGGGCGAAATGTGCTGTTGAACTTTATAATAATGATGCCCAGTACATGTTGTATGATTATGTAAAGAACAATCCGGATGCACCCAATATCAACGAGGCCAGATTTGACATGGGAAAGGTGGCATACCGGGACAGGCAATACAGCACTGCCGTCAAATGGCTAAAATCCGTTGATCCGCTGGAACTCTCATCAGAAGATCGTACCGAGTACTATTTCAAGCTGGGTTACAGCTATTTCAGGAGGAAGGCCTTAGAGGAGGCCAGGGTGGCTTTGTATGAAATACTGGAATCAGGTGATAAATATGAGGGACCTGCCACCTATTATTATGCCCATATAAATTATACCCAGAAAAATTACCAGACCGCCCTGAACCATTTCCTGAGGCTGAAAAATGATGAGACTTTTGCTTCTATCGTCCCATATTATGTGACCCAGATCTATTACCTCCAGGAAAAGTGGGATGAGATAATCGCATATGCCCCGATGCTGCTGGATTCTGTTATAGAGAAGAGATATGGTGAAATGGCCAGGATCATCGGGGAGGCTTATTTCAATAAGGATGTGTTCGAAGAGGCAGTGTATTATCTTCAGCAATACCATGAAAGGGTCAACTTAACCCAGCCGGAAGATAAATACCAGATGGGTTATGCCTATTATATGATAGGGGATTACCAGAAGGCCATGGAAACCTTCAAGAGCATTCCGGTCAGGAAAAATGACCTCAGCCAGAGTGCTATGTATCATTTGGGGGACTGCTACGTGAAGCTCGGCGATAAGCAACAGGCACGCCTGGCATTTGATGGGGCATCCCGGATGGAATACGATAAGGATATCCAGGAAGATGCTCTGTTCAACTATGCCGTCCTGACCTATGAACTTTCCATGTCCCCGTTCAATGAAGCCATCAGGGGACTGACCCGGTATATCACACTGTATCCTGCGTCAGACCGTACTGATGAGGCTTACAATTACCTGGTGCTCGCCTTCATGAGCACAAAAAATTATAAAGCTGCCCTGGCTGCTTTGGAAAAAGTCAGGCGGAAAACCCCGGAAATAGAAAAGTCATACCAGCGGGTGGCATTTTTCAGGGGACTGGAACTTTTTAAGGATCTTTCTTTCATGGATGCCATCAATAAATTTGATGCTTCTCTGGCATATGGTCAATATGACCGTTCCCTGAAAGCGCTTTGTTATTACTGGAAAGGGGAGTCGTATTACCGGATGAAGGATTATGACGAGGCGCTCAGTTATTATCGGAATTTCCTGCAGACAGACGGAGCGGTGGAGCTGAATGAATATGCCATATGTCACTACAATATCGGCTATGCAGAGTTTAAAAGGAAAAATTACCGGGAGGCACTGAACTGGTTCAAACGGTTTGAATCTATGGACAAGGGAAAGAACAGGCAGATCCTGGGGGATGCCTACAACCGGATCGGTGATATGTATTTTATTGATGCGCGTTATGCACAGGCCATCGAGAATTATGATAAGGCCATCCGGATCGGGACAACAGACGTCGATTACGCCCTCTACCAGAAAGGGCTTTCAGCCGGGGTCATGAACAGGCATACAGAGAAAATCGGGATACTCGGAGAACTCCTTGACCAGCATAAAGGTTCAAACTACACTGCGGATGCCTTATACGAAACAGGGAGAAGTTACTTCATCATGACACAGGCAGATAATGCCATTCCCTATTATACAAAGATACTGCAGGAACATCCGAACAGTTCCTACCAGCCTAAATCCCTGGTCCAGCTTGGACTGATATACTACAATAAAAACAATTCAGACAAGTCTCTGGAATATTACAAGAAGGTTGTGACAGATTTTCCCGGGACCCCGGAAGCGAACAATGCCCTGCTGGGGATCAAGAATGTCTATGTTGAGAACAACCAGGTGGATGAATACTTTGCTTACGTGGAATCCCTCGGCAGGGACATAGACATCTCACGCAATGAACAGGACTCTCTGTCCTATATAGCTGCCGAGAACATCTATATGAGCGGTGACTGCGATGGGGCGATCAACAGTTTCCGTGAATATATCAACGATTTCCAATCAGGGGCTTACCTGGTCAACGCCCATTTCTACAAGGCTGAATGCCAGCTCAAGGCCGGGGAACACCAGGCTGCCCTGGAATCCCTCGACTTCATTGCCGAAAGTTCCCGGAATGTCTTCACAGAACCTGCATTGTTAACCGCTTCCCGCATCAATTTCGATTACCAGAACTATTCTGCCGCCCTTGAAGACTACCTGATGCTTGAGGATATCGCTGAGGTAAAGGGCAACATCACAGAGGCACGGATCGGCAAGATGCGCTGCTATTACCTGCTGAACGAGTTCGGGAATACAATTGATGCGGCAAGGGTGGTCCTTCGCGAAGAGAAACTTTCGGATGAGCTGGCACGGGAGGCACATTTCAAGATTGGTAAATCATTTATAGAGCAGGACCGATTTGCCCTGGCCCAGGATGAATTTCAAACCGTAGCCCGCGAGGTAAGCAGTATTGAGGGGGCGGAATCCAAATACCGGGTGGCAGAGATACTGTATATCAGGAAGGAATACCAGCAGGCAGAGGATGAGATCTTTGATTTTATTGATAAAAACACCCCGCACCAGTACTGGATGGCAAAATCCTTCATTCTCCTGTCGGATATATACCTGGTCGGGGAAGATGAATTCCAGGCCATCCAGACATTGGAAAGCATCATCGATTATTACGAGGAAACAGATGACGGGATACTGGACCAGGCTCGCAGGAAGAAGGCAGAAATACAGAAACGTCAGGATGCGCAACAGGGAGAGGATGCAGAAATAGATATAGAGATCGAAATGGGAGAAAACAATTGATATGAATCGGTCAATCATAAAATATATAATCACTTTTATTACGGCCATTTTGCTACTGGGAATGACAGGTCTCATGCTGGCCCAGGATGAAATAAAAAAGGAGATTGTTGTTGTCAAACCCTATGAGCCCAGCCTCTCGGATGCATTCAAGATCAATGTTCTTCCAAGGGTAAGCGATTCCATCAGCATCCGTCCGGATTTCAACTATTCAATTGAGCCAAGGAAATTCGAGACAGCATTCCACGTACGCCCCATCAGTCCCGCTAAACTGGTCGGCGCACCCTTGAAAAAACTATACAAAAGCTACCTGAAGATCGGGATTGGAAATTACCTGATCCCCCTGGGAGAATTCAGGATCAATTCTCTCAGATCAAAGAAGAGCCAATGGGGACTATCCCTCAGGCATTATTCCATCAATGGCAAGATCAAACTGGACAATGATGAGAATGTGTCCCCGGGCTATTTTGAGAATTCAGGGAATCTATACGGCAAGAAGATATTTAATAAAGCTTACCTGTCAGGGGACCTGAAAGGAGCCTGGGATGGAACAAATTTTTACGGATACCATACATCCCTTGATACAAGCCTGAACGAGGATGATGTTAAGCAGCGTTACCTGAAGCTGGATGGCCGGATTAAAATGGGATCAATACACAAGGATTCAACGCACGTGAATTATACCTGGACCCTGGACTATAACTATACCAATGACCGGCATAAAAATAACGAACATGCATTCCTGTTAAATGCAGATGTGAACAAACGCTTCAGGTCAGGCAATACCTTCGGGCTTGTACTTTCCGGGAATTATTACCGGACAAGCCTGAGCATTGATTCCATCAATAATACGGTTGTGTCAGCCAAACCCTGGATAGGAAAGACCACGGCGGATTTCACATACCGGGTGGGGGTGGAGGTGCTGGCTGATATACGGGGCGATGATGTAGCTCCGCATTTTTACCCGGATGCCTACCTGCAGATCGGTGTGGTCAGGGGCATACTGGTACCTTACCTGGGTGCAGACGGGAAACTGCAGGTAAATAATTACCGTTCTGTCATCGAAGAAAATATGTATATCACACCCGGACTCAAGGTGCAGAATACCAGCCATAATTTAAGGGGCTATGTCGGATTGAAAGGGAGCCTCAGCCAGGCCGTTTCCTATGATATCAGCGCCAGTTATTCCATGATCAGCAAGATGCCTTTCTATGTCAATGATACCACCACTGTCCCTGGCAATACTTTCGCAGTTACATACGATGACCTGAGACTGACCAGGATCCGTGGTGAATTGCTGATACGGCAATCAGACAGGCTTAGTTTCCTGCTCCTTGGGGGATATGACCAATATGACATGGATAACCTTGAAAAACCCTGGCATAAACCAGAATTAACAGCCTCATTTGCTACAGAGTATAACCTGAGAAACAAGATCCTGTTGGATGCCAGCCTGAATTACATGGGTGAACGATTTGCCCCCGGTATTCCCCTGGATACCGAAATGATCACCCTGAAAGGATTTGTAGACCTGAACCTGGGCATAGAATACCGCTATACCAAGCTACTTTCTGCCTTTCTGCGCCTGAACAATATCCTGGGGGCCAGGAATTATTTCTGGAACCAGTATCCGGCCATCGGATTCAATGTTATGGCTGGATTTACCTATGCCCTCTGACCACCTAAAACCGTGTTAATTTTGTGTTAATAAACGACCTGATTTTTAGGGAGTTTTAAGCATGAAAACTTGTATTTTTTTCGTATATTTGAGGTGTAAAAAGGATATTTTAGTCTTGTTTTGCAAGACATTGAAATACAGATATTTAAATTGAATATTTTACAAACCTGAGTACGAATATAACCCAGCCCTGAGAGACATCTGAGAGGACAGCAGGTTAAATACAAAAAATCACCCTGTTTTTTTTCGGTTATTTTAAGTTAAAATAAGGCCTGTTTTGTGCCCGGGGGTCAATAGTGTAAATAAAAAACGGATTATGAAGGAGAAGGATAAATTAGATGAGAATATGAAAGCCAATCTTGAGAACGGCAGCGCTGAATATTCAGCTGAGAACATACAGGTGCTGGAAGGATTGGAGGCAGTCAGGAAAAGGCCTGCCATGTTTATCGGGGATATCAGTACAAAAGGGCTTCATCACCTGGTGTACGAAGTGATCGATAATTCCATAGATGAGGCGCTGGTAGGATATTGTGATCAGATAGATTTGGTCATTAACGAGAATAATACCGTAACCGTTACTGACAATGGACGAGGGATCCCGACCGATATTCATGAGAAAGAGCAAAGATCTGCGTTGGAGGTGGTGATGACAGTACTCCACGCCGGAGGGAAGTTTGACAAGGACAGTTACAAGGTATCCGGCGGGCTTCATGGAGTTGGTGTTTCCTGTGTGAATGCCCTCTCTAAAAATTTACGTGCAGAAGTTCACAGGGGCGGCCAGGTTTACCTCCAGGAATATGAGCGGGGAAAACCTATGGCTGATGTAAAATCTATCGGGAAAACGGATAAAACCGGTACCATCATCACTTTTGACCCGGACGATACCATCTTTATTACCACCGATTTCAATTTTGAGATCCTGGCTTCCAGATTGCGTGAGCTGGCTTATCTGAATAAGGGGATCCACCTGGGCATCACGGATATGAGGGAGAAGGAGGAAAATGGTAACGGGAATGGTAATGGCAAGTTCAGGAGTGAGAAGTTTTATTCCGAACGGGGTTTGAGCGAATTTGTTGAATTGCTGGATGCCAACCGGGAGAGATTGACAGAGAAGATCATACAGATCGAGACAGAAAAGAATGATGTCCCCGTTGAGATTGCCCTGCAGTACAATACTTCCTTCAGTGAGAATGTACATTCCTATGTGAACAATATCAATACGATTGAAGGTGGGACTCATCTGGCAGGTTTCCGCAGGGGATTGACCAGGACATTGAAATCCTACGCTGAAAAGTCAGGCATGCTTGCCAAAATGAAGTTTGATATATCCGGTGATGATTTCAGGGAAGGATTGACTGCTGTCATTTCTGTGAAGGTGCAGGAACCCCAGTTTGAGGGGCAGACGAAGACAAAACTCGGGAATTCCGAGGTGATGGGTGCAGTTGACCAGGCCATTTCTGCAAACCTGGCCCATTACCTGGAGGAAAATCCCAAGGATGCCAGGACCATAGTACAAAAAGTGATCCTGGCTGCCACAGCGCGCCATGCTGCCCGGAAGGCGAGGGAATTGGTGCAGCGTAAAAATGTGCTTTCAGGGGCCGGCTTACCCGGTAAACTGGCGGATTGTGCTGAGAAAGACCCGGCCAATTCCGAATTGTACCTGGTGGAGGGAGATTCAGCAGGAGGTACGGCCAAGCAGGGCCGTGACCGGCATTTTCAGGCCATTATGCCCCTCCGGGGTAAGATCCTGAATGTTGAGAAGGCCATGCAGCATAAGATCTTCGAGAACGAAGAGATAAAGAACATATTTATTGCCCTGGGAGTGACCATTGGAACAGAGGAAGACAGCAAGGCGCTGAACCTGGAAGGGCTCCGATACCACAAGATAATCATCATGACAGATGCCGACGTGGACGGAAGCCACATTACCACTCTCATCATGACTTTCTTTTTCCGTTACATGACCGAACTGATACAGGAGGGATATCTCTATATAGCCACACCGCCTTTCTACCTGATCAAAAAAGGCAAGTTTGAGAAGTATTGCTGGACTGAGGAGGAACGGGAACAAACCGTTAAGGAGCTCAGCAAGGGTGGCAGTGAAAGCGGGATCCATATACAGCGTTACAAGGGCCTTGGGGAGATGAATGCCGAACAATTATGGGAAACCACAATGAACCCGGAGAACCGGACCTTAAGGCAGGTGACTATTGAGAGTGCCGCCGAGGCAGACAGGATCTTTTCCATGTTGATGGGCGATGATGTGCCCCCGCGGAGGGAATTCATCGAAACACACGCCAAGTATGCCAATATCGATGTGTAGTGCTATTTTACAAATTTCAAACAGTACAAACCGCAAATCATGGGGTACTAGACATTTGAATTCCAGGAATTATCTCTGCTATACTGACATTGAAGCTTTCATTGTATGAGATGTGTCCTTGTTTGAAAACTTTTTCACATGATCCTGGTAATCTTCCACAGCCCGTTTAAAAGCTGAATTCAGCTCTTTCACACTATTTCCTTCAAAAACTATTAAGTCCTCAATGCCTTCCAGTTTTCCATAGCAAATATCATCTACGGCACTATATCGCACTGAGCCAATGAAATCTTTGTATTCCATTACATCTTTCATAATAATTTTTTTTATAGGTTCACTGATAAAATATTCGAGCTGATAATTTTCAATGCTTTATACGTAAAAATTTATTCAAGGTTACTTGAATATTTTAGTGGTCTATTTCTCCCTGTTAATAACTTTCAGGGCTTCGCGCTTGCTGAGGCCGGATAATTCAGGGTGGTCATAAACGTATTGCCGGACAGTCTGAGGATCGGTTTTGGAATATTCCCGGAGGACCCACCCTATGGCTTTGCGGATCCAGAAGCTTTTATGATCCGATAATTTTTCAATAAATCCGAACATCAGTTCCAGGTCGGTGTCCTTTTTATATTTCAGCTGGAAGAGGAGGCAGGAGCGTTGCAGCCAGATATTTCCGGAGCCCATCCACCTGGTTGTCACGGGCTTGAT
>DAOUVF010000074.1 GCA_030667765.1 Bacteroides sp. | reverse complement strand
GTGTCACCGGTAAAATGGTTGACAACGAATCGGGGAAAGTCATCTATTCCAGGTCCTATTCAGGACAGGACAATATTTTCAGCACCAGGGAAAAAGAGATCATCCTTTTGCTTGCCAATGGCAGGAAAACAGATGAAATTGCCGAGGAATTATTCATTAGTCCCAATACAGTTTCCACCCACCGCAAGAACATGCTTAAGAAGTACGCGGTAAAAAATACTGCGGAACTCATCTTATTCAGCAAGAAACAGGGGATCCTTTAAAATACTCATTTATGGGTATTGCCATGTATGACATATAGGCTTTACTTTGGGTAACAAGATAAAAGTATCTTAAAATACTAATTGATCGATACAATAAATACAAGGTGCATGCACGTATACTTGCTTGATGCTCCTGGAAATGTAACAGGGACAGCTTCGGTTTCAGGCCTGCTCAGGGAGGTCAACGGCAAGGCCGGAGAATCACAAGCACTTGTGAATAACCCTGTATACCTGGCAGATGCAAAGGACGGATGTTATATCGCAGCTGCGCTTACGGGGGTGAAAGGGGAGTTCTGTTTCAGCCACCTGCTGACCGGGGAATACTATCTTAAGGTAGAACACCAGGGATCGGTCAGGTGTGACGAAAGGGCCAGGTTAAAGATTGATGCGGATGGCCTGCATTTTGATATCGAAGCAAGGCTGGACAGAAAAAGGATGAAGACTACCATCACAGGGAACAGGTCTGCTGTATATTTAAATCCATTGGACCGCGGTATCAGTTTTAATCCCAATCCCAGTTTGGATGGAAAACTCAACCTTATCATGAAGGATTCCTTTAAAAGACTGAAACTGGAGATCACCGATCTGGCTGGCTGGATTGTAAGGACAATGGACCTTAGTGAAATCAAGGCCGGCTATACAGATGCAGTTGATCTGGAGGACCTGGAAAAGGGGACATACATACTTGAAATTTCTACCGGCAGGGACCGGCTGTCGAAGCAACTGGTTCTTCAATGATTTTTTATTCCTCCCTTTCCGGGCAGTCATGCCTGTATTGAATTTTCTTCATCGATCAGCATGAAAAAATGTTGGATTTCCCGTTCGTGTTCCAGTTCGGGCAGCAGCCTCTCCTGTTTCAGCAGGTTTTCCTTTCTGTGAATACCATCCTGGAATACCCTGATCAGTTCCCTTTTCCAATCAGGTCTTTCAGTCTCAGCAGCATTGGCTTCTGAGAGTCCAAGATAAAACTCATAGGTTATCCAGTAACGGATTTCCTGGCGGTCAATGAAATGGGTCAATGGTCCAAAGATACTTTTCAGGTTATTAAAGCGATTGTTGAGATTCTCCAGAATCCTGACCGGGAGCTCTTTTGGACTGATCCTGCGGCAGAGATAAATCTCTGCATACCGGTAGATGCCGGTATAGCCGAAAGCATCCAGGTCGTCGCTTGTACTCAGGAGCCGGAGGATCTGCAGTTCAGGTTCGCCGGTGATTGAACCCATCCTGAAGGATTTATCATCGTGGTGTTCTATGGCATCGAGGATCTCAGGGAAACCCTCAGGGACAGGGTGATCCCCTTTCCTGAAAAATTCCTCACAGAGCCGTCTGCTTTCCAGTCCATGTTTTTCATCATGGGTGTATATCAGTCCCGTATCATGAAAAAACGCGGCCAGGATAAGCTGTTGGGGCAGTTCGGGTGAAATCCTGCGGCCAGATTCCGCCAGCATAAGCATGAGATCTTTGGCGTAGCTCCAGACACGGTAATGATGCAGGTGGTCATGGGATGGCAGGAATACTTCTGTGAACAGGTTATTGCAATGATTGAGCAGGGGGAGTAACCATAGCTCCTCCGCTTCGCGGATATGCTGTTTCAGCACCTGCATCAAACGTAACTCAGTTTGATCATGTTAGTTCTGCCGCGTTCCGGGACGGGGGTGCTGCCAACATGTATCACCACGTCCTCTTCCTGGATCAGGTTCATTTTTAGCAGCCGTTCTATGGACTGGTTTACCGCTTCATCAATGCTGCTGAAAGTCTCTGATAAATAAGTGCGCACACCCCATACCAGAGACAGCTTGTTGATGATGCGTTTGTTGTCGGTGAATGCGAAGATGTTTGCCTTCGGCCGGTGACTGGCAATGCGATAAGCCGTATAACCAGAATGCGTGAATACAATGATGGCCCTGGCATCCGTTTGTTCTGCCATTTTACAGGCACTGAAGCAAATGGAATCGGAAAGATAGGTCCGGCTGAACTCCCTCGGAGGATTACTCCGGAAATAATCATATCCTTTTTCCGTCGCATCAATGATCTGCTGCATGCTTCTGACCACCTGTGCCGGGTATTTCCCGACGGATGTTTCTCCGCTCAGCATCAGGGCATCTGCCCCATCCAGCACCGCATTCCCAACGTCGTTGGCTTCGGCCCTGGTAGGCCTGAAATTCGTGATCATGCTTTCCATCATCTGGGTGGCAATGATAACGGGCTTGCTTTTGGCTATACATTTGGCAACCAGTTCCTTCTGGATCAGAGGGACCTGGTCAAAGGGAACTTCAACTCCCAGGTCACCCCTGGCAACCATGACTGCATCAGCCATGTCTATGATCGGGTCGATTTCTTTCAATGCCTCCGGTTTTTCGATCTTGGCTACTACCCTGGCCGTTGGGAGCTTACTATGCTTGATCAGTTCCTTTAATTCGAGAAGGTCGGTAACGGACCTGACGAAAGACAGGGCGATCCAGTCAATTTCCTGGCTGAGGGCAAAATGGGCATCGGCAATATCTTTTTCCGTGAGGCTTGGGAGGGAGATTTCAGTATCAGGAAGGTTCACCCCTTTTTTTGATGAAAGGATCCCTCCGTTTATGACTTTCATTTTCACCTCATCCCTGCCGTTTGTACCGGTGACCTCCAGCTGGATCTTGCCATCATCCACCATGATCTTTTCCCCGATTTTTACATCAGCGGGGAGCTGTGAATAGCTCATGTATGCCTTCCGGGCATCTCCGACACAGGGTTCATTCACAAAAGAAAAGCTGCTTCCATCCTCCAGTACAACGCCGTTGTTCTCCATATCTCCGATACGGAGTTTGGGTCCCTGCAGATCAGCCAGTATGGCCACCGTCGCTTCATTTTCTGCATTGATCTTTTTAATGAGATTAATTGTTTTGAGATGATCGTCGTGGCTGCCATGGGAAAAATTCAGGCGGCATACATCAATGCCTTCTTCAAATAACTTTTCAAGGACCTGCCGGGAGGATGAAGCCGGACCAAGGGTGGCGACCACTTTGGTGTGCGATCTTTCATGACGGAATTTTAACTGGCTCATACGGGATCTATATTAATTATAATCTTTGAGGTATTCCTTACTTTTTTTCCACAATTTATCAGCCAGGGATTCATCATATGATGCAGCAGAGGATTTTCGCATATTCATGCCTGCAAAATATTCTCCCGAAACATTCTCGAGTTCTCCGGAGGTGGCAAGATGTACCAGTCCCCTGGCAGCTTTAATGGGACTCATGGCCATCAGGCTGGCTGATACCTTAACAAATGGACCGGCATCCCTGAAAAGTCCCGTGTTTACCCAACCCGGGGCAATGCAATTGATGGAGATATTTGTGCCTGCCAGGCTTCTGGCCAGGGATTTGGTAAAAAGGATATTACAGAGTTTGGACTGGGTATAGGCATCGATGGACCTCCATTTTCGCCTGTTAAATTCAAGATCGTCCAGGTCCAGTTTGCCACGAAAATGTATACCGGATGTGAGATTGATGATACGGGCTGAAGAGGAACTTTTCAACAGGGGCAGCAGCTGGCTGGTCATCAGAAAAGGAGCGAGGTGATTCACGGCCAGGTGACTTTCAATCCCATCCCGGGTGGCTGCTTTTTCCGAATCCCATATCCCTGCATTGTTGATCAGGATGTCCAGGATCTTATTTGATTTCCTGAATTCATCGGTAAATGCGGTAATCGACTCAAAGGAAGCCAGGTCACAATAGTGAAAGTGTATTTCTTGATTCCCGGTTTCACGCCTGAGTTCCTCCTGTACTTTTATATCCTTTTCCCGGTGGCGTCCGGTGAAAGAGATACGTGCACCAAGGTTCCCCAGGGCCCGGGCTGTTTCTTTCCCTATCCCGGAGGTGGCACCTGTGATGAGTATATATTTATTTTTCATTGGACATAATCCAGGTATGTTCGCGGATACTGACCGAATCCCATAACACAGTTATATTCATATATTTTGTGTGGTTTAATGGCCACGCCTATTGAATTGAATTTTGGGCTCAGCAGGTTCTTCCGGTGCCCCAGGTTTTCTATGCCTTCATCGATCAGTAACTGTATCACGATCTCCAGTGGTGTATAGGGACCATAGTAAATATTTTCACCCACTTCGGTGTATTTTTTCATAATGGGGGTAAATCTTTGTTTAAAACCCTTGTGTCCCTCATAACCTTTTTTCCCTGACCAGCTGGCATGCTCCCGTGCCACCTTGTACAGGTCCCTTTCCGGTAAAAGCATGGGAAGGTCCCTGACATGCTGGAGTTCATCGTAGAGGGACCGGGTGTAACTGTTTGGTTTTAGCTTCTTGATCCTGATGTATTCGTCAAGGAAAGTGCTGGCAAAGAGGCGGCCATTCGCCCTGGCCAGGTTGGCATACAGGATGACCTTCTTTTCATCTTCATTGAGGAAATCAGCATCTTCCGCGGTCCTCGCCTGTATTAAGGTTTCCTCGTCCCAGCGCCAGCTCAATTCACTCTTCTGTCCCACAAGCGTGGTTAACCATGTAAAAACGAAAATGGCAAGTATGAAGGTTTTTCTGCTCATCGGATCCTTTTCATGTAAACTCCCTGATCATATAAAGGTCATAGTCTTTGAATGCAAAAAAGCCAAGCTTTTTATACAACTGAATGGCAGCTTTGTTTTCCTTGTGCACCTCCATCTTTACCTGTTGTCCGGTACTGCTGATCCATTCCAGGGATGCCTCCGCAAGTTTCGTTCCAAGTCCCAGGTTCTGCCAATCGGGATGTATACCGAAATGATGCAGATAGATGCGCCTTCCATCCCAGGTCATCCAGGAAGAGCCGATGATCTCACCGTTAGCCACATCTTCCATGACCAGCAAACGGCCCCCCATGTCATTACAGCGTTTGATCACAACGGCATCATCCTTTCGTTCAGGCTGTGCCAGTTCGGTTTCATTCCACAGTTGCATCAGAGATGCATAATCGCTTTCCCTGTAATCCCTGATAACCGTTGACAGGCTGTTTTGTTCAGCTTTCTTCATCTACCTTAATTACATATATCTGTCCTGTTTCATACCTGGTTACCTTAACTTTTTCACCCTTGTTGATAAATCCATATTCAGAAACAGCATCATAGATCTCATCATCGATGACCACCTTGCCTGCCAGCCGCAATTTCGACTCAACAATGCCCGTCCGGCCTACCAGGTATTTTTGATGGCTCTCCACACCCAGGAACCCGTCTTCAATATCCAGGTTACGATCCAGTGCGAGTCCGGCGAAAGCCTTACTGGTAAACAGATGCTTGCCGAGATAGAGTGATATTATTAAGGAAAGGAACATGGAAGTGATGACAATGAAGAACCGCTTGATCACCTCTGCAAATGCGATATTCCAATCAAGTTCGAAAACAATGTTATCCACCATCGCAAGTGTGAGTCCCGCGACCACCAGAATGATCCCGGCGATCCCTGCCACCCCGAACCCGGGGATGGCAAATATCTCTAAGGTAATAAGAAGCAAACCGATGATGAAAATAACAAGCTCCCAGTTTTCTGCAAGTCCCTCAAGATAGAGGGGGGCAAAGTACAGGACGGCAGCAACGACGGCAGCAGCGAGGGGGAAGCCGATGCCCGGGGACTGCAACTCAAAATATATGCCCCCGACGAGGATCATGATCAGGATCCCGCTGATCATGGGATTGAGCAGGAAACCAATGATTTTATCGAGCCCCGTGGTTTTATGGCGCCTGATCTCATAATTCCCAACATCTGCAGCCTCAAGGACCTCCTCAATATTTTCGGCAGGGCCTTCACAGAAACCGTGACGGATGGCTTCCTCGGTTGTGAAGGTCAGTACCTTCCCGGTATCTGAGATCCCTTCCACATAGATACTGGGATCAACCATGGCCTCGGCAATACTGGGGTCACGATGCCAGGAGACAATGGTATCATTGCCTGAGATCACTGTATCCCTGCCATGCGCTTCGGCCGTGGCTCGCATGGTGGACCTCATGAAAGACTGGTATTTATCAGGGACGACCTCCCCGGTCTGGTTCACCACCGTGGCTGCCCCGATGCTTCCCCCGGGGCGCATGTAAATACTGTCACAGGCAATGGAGATCAGGGCACCCGCTGAAGCGGCATTGTTGTCAATAAATACCCAGACGGGAATGTCACTGTTGAGTATTTTAGTGCGGATGGAATCAGCGGCATCGAGCATGCCGCCGTAAGTATTCAGATGAATGAGAACCAGGTCGGCATTCATTTCATCTGCATCTTCGAAGGCCCGCTGGGTAAGTCTCCATGCAGGGGGGGCAATATTTTCCTTGATCTCAAACAGGTAAACCAGTGTAGTATCTTGTTGATTTTCATCCAAGTTTCCTGCCTGTTGTGCAGATAACAGGAGCAGGGAAAGGATGATCAGGGTACAAGCGGTTATTTTTGGTGTAGATCGTTCCATAAGGTTTCTTCTTTGCTGTCAAAAATACAAAAAAGGTTGGTTCATAAGATCGTCTTAAAAAACTCTTAACTTTGCGTCCTAACCATTAGCCTGATGAAACTAACCGAACTGTCTGCTATATCTCCGGTCGATGGCAGGTATCGCAAAAAAGTAGAAGAATTGGCTCCGTTTTTCTCGGAATTCGGACTGATCCGTTACAGGGTTTTCATCGAGATCGAATATTTTATCGAGCTCTGCCAGCTGCACCTGAAGGAGTTATCCGGCGTGGATCCCGTGGTCTTTGAACAGCTACGCACGTTCTATACTGAATTCACCGAAACGGATGCCGAAAAGATCAAGGAATTTGAGAAAACGACGAATCATGATGTAAAAGCAGTCGAATACTTTATCAAGGGAAAGTTCGAGGAAACAGGCCTGTCTCAATACAAGGAATTCATCCATTTTGCATTGACCTCCCAGGATGTAAATAATACGGCGACCCCCCTGTCCATCAAAGATGCAATGACCCAGGCCTATTTGCCGGTTCTTGATAAATTGATGGGAGTACTCATGGAAAAGGCTGATCAATGGTCGCTTATCCCTATGCTTGGAAAGACCCATGGACAGCCGGCTTCACCCACCAGGATGGGCAAAGAGATAAAGGTATTTGTAGAACGGCTTGAAAATCAGTCAGAACTTCTTAAAACCATACCTTATTCTGCCAAATTTGGCGGGGCAACCGGAAATTTCAATGCACATCATGTTGCTTATCCCGAGGTGGACTGGGTGCTGTTTGCAGATAAGTTCCTGGGGGATAAACTGGGACTTCAAAGACAGAAGACCACTACACAGATCGAACATTATGATAACATGGCCGCCCTGTTTGACAACCTGAAACGCATCAATACCATACTGATCGACCTGGTACGTGATATCTGGTCATATATCTCAATGGAATATTTCAAGCAGAAGATCAAGAAAGGGGAGGTAGGATCATCTGTGATGCCGCATAAGGTGAATCCCATTGATTTTGAAAATGCCGAGGGTAACCTGGGCATGGCCAATGCAATTTTTGAGCACCTCTCATCCAAATTGCCCATATCAAGGTTGCAGCGGGACCTTACCGACTCAACTGTTTCAAGGAACATAGGGGTGCCCCTGGCCCATACTTTACTGGCATTTAAATCCCTTCTGAAAGGCCTGGATAAGCTGATCATTAATGAAGACGGTATCCGGCAGGACCTGAACAAGAACTGGGCAGTAGTTACCGAGGCTCTGCAGACAATCCTGAGACGGGAAGGTTATCCGAAACCCTATGAAGCACTGAAAGATCTGACCCGAAACAATAAAATCATCACCCGTGATGTACTACACGCCTTCATTGATACGTTACAAGTAGATAGGGACGTTATTGAGGAGCTGAAAAAGATCACACCGGATAACTATACCGGGATCTAGTATGAATAACCACTTTTCCTGAAAACCTGATGAAGAGATTCCTGAGCATTGTAGGTTATGTTAAGCCTTACTGGTTCTTTGCTGTCCTGAACATACTCTTTAATATGCTTTCAGCTTTTTTTGCCCTGTTCTCTTTTGTGATGGCCATCCCCTTCCTCCGCATCCTTTTCAATACCCAGGAAATGGTCACGACTGCTGTACCTTTTGCGATGAATACCCAGGCCCTGCAAAATAATTTCAATTTTTTCCTGAGCAGGATCATCATGGATAAGGGTACTACTTCTGCATTATTGCTGGTAAGTGGAATGGTGGTCATCATGGCCTTGCTTAAGACCGGTTTTAAATTCCTGGCCAATTATTACATTACCCCGGTGAGGGTAGGGGTAGTGAGAGATATCCGAAACAAGGTATACAGGAAGATACTCCGCCTTCCCATGTCATACTTTTCTGAATCCAGGAAAGGGGATGTCATGTCAAGGGTGGGCATGGATGTGAATGAAATAGAACTATCGGTGATGAGTTCCCTTGAAATGGTTTTCCGGGACCCTGTAACCATCATCATTTTCCTAGTTTACATGTTCGTGATCAACTTCCAGCTGACCCTGTTCGCACTGGTCCTGCTGCCAGTGAGTGGTATTTTTATCGGCCGGATCGGTAAAAACCTGAGGAAGAGCTCGATGAAGCTGCAAACTCAGCAGGGTACACTCCTGTCAATACTGGAGGAGACCCTGAGCGGGATGAGGATTGTCAAAGCATTCAACGGGGAGAGAAAGATCACCGGGAAATTCGCTGAGACCAATGATGCATACACCGATACCATCACGCGGGTATATCGTCGCAGGTTCCTCGCCTCGCCCCTGAGTGAATTTATGGGTACCTTTGTCATGATGATCCTGATGTATGCGGGGGGGATGATCGTACTGAATCAAAGTGGAAGCCTGTCATCAGAAGCATTCATTGCCTACCTGATCATTTTTTCACAGATCATTACACCGGCCAAAGCCTTTTCTACCGGTTATTACAATATCCAGAAAGGGATGGCAGCTTTCGAAAGGGTGGAACAAATCCTGTTTACAGAGGTAAAGATCAAGGACAGGGAAAATGCTGTGCCTGTCAGTACATTTGAGTCAGCCATTGAATACAGGGATGTTAGTTTTTCATACGATACTGAACCCGTTCTGAAAAAAATCAACCTGACCATTGCAAAGGGGAAGACCATAGCCGTTGTCGGAAAATCAGGCTCCGGAAAATCCACGCTGGTGGACCTGCTGCCAAGGTTCATAGATCCGGTCAGCGGTACCATCCTGATCAACGGGCAATCGATACAGGAATTTAAAATTAAAGATCTCCGGAACCTCATGGGCATAGTCAGCCAGCAATCCATACTTTTTAATGATACTTTTTTTAATAATATTGCATTCGGATTAGACGAGGCGAAAGAAGAGAATGTCATCACGGCAGCAAAGATCGCCAATGCACATGATTTTATTATGGAAACCAGTCATGGATACCAGACAAATGTCGGAGATGCGGGAAGTAAAATGTCCGGCGGACAACGCCAGCGGATCAGTATTGCCAGGGCTTTACTGAAAAATCCGCCGATTTTAATCCTGGATGAAGCAACCTCTTCGCTAGATACCGAGTCTGAAAAGTATGTGCAAGAGGCGATTGAGCACCTGATGAAGAACAGGACATCCATCGTCATTGCACACCGGTTATCGACTGTAAAGCATG
>DAOUVF010000329.1 GCA_030667765.1 Bacteroides sp. | reverse complement strand
TAATAGCTGCCCGCGTCCCTGGAATTATTGGTGATGCTGATCATCTCATCGATGCATGCAGTATCCTTTACCTCAAATTCTGCCTGTGAAAAGGCAATCACAGGCATCATTAGGACTACAAATGAGATATTTTTCCTGATCCAGTTCAAATTTCCCCCGGGAACATATTATATCTTCAATATACTACTCTTTTACCAATCTACCTGTTACCTGGAGGGGATTTTCTCCCTTTTTAATGGCCATAAAACGGTAGATGTAGATACCATTGGGAAGCAGATCAAGCCTCTGTACGGCTTGGTGTTTCCCGGCATATGCCGGATAATCAGTTGATTGAAAACACATCTTTCCCTCCATGTCAAAAATGCTCATGCTGACGCGATCATAGCGGCTATCCAGGCTGTAATTAATGAAAAGTTCATGATGGACCGGGTTCGGGTAGATTGCCAGCACACCGTTTCCTGCAATCAGATCCTCGATGGCTGTCAGGTGGAAGCTGGTTTTCAGCTGGTTATTGACTTCAATAATTTCATAAATGGTCCGTCCGTCATCAATGATGGCAATGAATTCAACGGACTTATCCAGTGAAGGTGGTTTGAACTGGCCAGAAAGCGTAATGGTCTGGTTTGTTTCGAATGTATCAATCAGTATTTCAGCTATAGGGAACTCATGCGAGCCTCCGCCGAATATCGGGTAGATCCTGAACCAGAGATTGCCTGTCGGCATAGCCCTGTTCCCGGCCCTGGCTGTAACATTGACAAGGGTATCTGAAATCATTGAATAGGTCAGTTCCTTGACTTCCAGGTCAAAAACTTCAAGCAGTACCTTCCTTGGATCGGAAAAACTGAATTTTGCCTCGACAGCCGTGCCCTCGTAATCTATCTCCGAAGAGAAGATGATCGTTCGCAGATCCACTCCTTTTGGTATATTCGAGCTAAGCTTAAAAGGCAAGACCTGCTCAAATTCATCCCCCGGGATCAGCAAACCGGCATCAATCACCAGCAGCCCTTCTTCGACGCGGCAATTGGCAGGAAGACTATCCTCAAGTATAACAAAGTAATTACCCGGATGAATGGTTATCTCCGTATTGGATGAAACATCTGAACCGCTGTTCCGAATGCTCATCAGGGTATGGACGAAGATATCCTTATCGGGTTCAAATTGGAGGCCATTCTCTACTTTAACCCCGTTAACCATATAGACCCGATTGCTGATGCTGATTCTTGGTCCCACAGGCATTACCCAGAGGGGCGGGGATACGATAAAGTATGCCTCCTCATCTTCATTCTGGAAGTCCAGCTGCTGTCCCTCGGTGATCTTCAGCTTTTCAGCATGGTTATTATAGCTGTCGATTATACCCTGCTGGAGGATGTATATTTTTGTCGTGTCAAGCGTGGGGAACCGGCCAAATCCGGTCAGGTTTATGACTTCCCTGCCGGATTCACTAATTACCTCCAGGGTATTGGCCAGGGCGTCGAAATCCCCCGCCTCCACCTCACTCAGTGACCACTTTGCCGTCTGAAAGCTGCGGAAATTATCGGTTACCTTAATGTCAAGTTGCTTCAGACTCCCATAAGCCAGGATAAGCTGTTCAAATGATTTAACCTGGCCATTCGCATCCTTTTCTGTTATGCTGAATTTGGCTGTGGGTACCTGGAAACTGGCACTCCCATTTGAATTACCTGTATAATGGACCCTGCTGCCGTTCATGGTAAAAGGGATCTCATATATGCCATTCTCCAGGGAGGGATCAACGCGGAAAAGGAAGACAAAATAGGCTCGCCTGGTAGGCTGCAGCAGGTTAAGGGTATTTCCCATTTTTACCAGCACCTCGCCTTCCGGCTGGTTAAACCGCCAGCCTGTCGTAAATGTCCCCGGCTGGTCTCCCGGAATGATATTGCCGGACCCGTCCACATGTGATGGGACCAATGGCCTGGGATAAGCCACATAGCTCATTTCCAGGGTGGTTCCTCCGAGTTCAACAGGGATCACAGGATTTACCATGGTATTGATCCAGTTGTCATCGGTACCGTTCATGACTTCCACCCGTACCTCGAGGAAAGTCCCCTGGGCCTGCCTCGGATAACCTGTAAGATCAGAATTTCCAGGATCGGCATTTGGGATCAGGGTAATTGAATGCTGGTCGTAATCCGGGTCCAGCACCGCCGGCATGGAGATCACCGGTTCGATGAGGCTGCAGGGATCTTTTGCCCCAACAAATGTCGTCACGGTTGCTTCACCATACCCGTAGGATACATGGTATGGATCAAATTTCACGTTGAAATTATGCGGTTCATTCTCATCCTCAATGACATGTTTGATACAGACCGTGTCGACACCTATCTTGATGATGGATGGACTGACAGATGAGGTCAGGGTGTAATCCAGTCCCTGTGCATACCCGGATAAAACATGTGAGAAGATCACCCATGGTGAGCCGCCAAAGATCTCTTCAACGACAAGGATACCTCCCTTGCTGATCTCAATGGGACCTTCCCGGCCTTCACCGGTATAATTTGCATGGATCTGTATATGTGTTTTTCCGAGTGTCTCGAAATAATCATCTCCGTAAGTCTGGTCTTCCCCTCCATACCAGCCTGAGCTGACCGTCCCGTAAATATCGTCGACAAATGGAACCGCAGGATAGGCCAGCCAGTCCTCCCCGTCATCCAGCATAAAGGCATCATGCAGGAAACCTGTCTGAGACTGGAAACGGTCACCCCGGTCATCTATCCAGTCATCAATTCCGTCAAAGTTATCATCATCCAGGGCAGGAGGGATAAGCAGCTGGGGAATGTATACATGATACTGGAAGGGATCCTCCCAGATCTCCACTACGTTCCCTGTATTGGGATTGTCTATCCATTTGCTGAATGGTTTCCCGTCTATATTCACGATGGAATCAATATTGTAACTTCCATCCGGATTTCTGGGAAGGCGGATCTTGTAGCCGCCGAGTCCTTTCGGTATATCATAAATAAAATACCCGAATACCCCGTCCCCGAGTGATTCAACCCCTTCTTCGGCATGTGAGGGGTCATTGTAATCCACATCATACCCTACGTTCCGGATCCAGTAATAGGTATATTCCGTAGATGCATCCATGTCAAAGACAAGGTGTGCCTTACCATTTTCCGGCAGGTATTTCACAATACTGCCCAGCGAATCATAGATGGTATAGTTGTTTGACAGGTACTCGAACTGCAAGGGATTGGGAAGAGGTGCATAATAGGTGTAGGTGGTCCGGATTGGCGTCACCCTCTCCTCATCAAATATAGTGGTGTAATCAACCTTCGAATACAAAGACTGGGTTGGTGTGGGGTTGCGCATATCGATCTCTTCCCCACCCATGGAAAGCACGGCGATAAATTCCTGGCATGGCTGTGGTACCGTACCCCATACCGAATCGGTTGGCAAGGGTTTGTAAGAGCTACTGGCCGTATCGATGAATGCAAATCCTTCGTAATTATTGATCTTTTGCTGAACAAGCTGATTCCATATGACATCGCCGTTCCCATCCCTCAGCATCCAGTGGGTCCAGGCAGTATCGTTCAGGTCAGCAGTGTTGATATCAGGGGCATATGGGTAAAACATGCCAGGGTAGGGTCCGGTCAATGAATCATGTGCATGTCCCACTCCGGCAGCCAGTGGCACCAGGTCGGGCGGGTCCACCCATATCTCATAACTGCAATAGGGATCGTAGTACTCATATCCTGCCATCCTGCCCACATCCCAGGTAACCTTCCATACCCGGATCTTGTCCCCGGGCTCCTCAATATCCACCACTCCGTCCCCATCGGTGTCCACAGCCACCTGTCCGTCGCGATCAATATCCTCAAACTCAAAACTGTCATCCCCCGTCCTGAGGTGATTCCAGGGATTGGCCCAGTAAACCTCTTCCTCGACAAGGGTATATCCCTTGGGGAAGATGGAGGCCGTATCCAGCCAGGCATCAGGATGCCCGTCACTGTCCATATCGTAATCCGGACTGCTCTCCACATTGCTTCCCCTAAGCAGGTCCACAAATTTTCCTCCCGGTGTTTTCAGGATGGGGATATTGATGGAATGATCCACCCAGTAGAACCTAAAATCGGTACGGAGTTAATAACGATGAAGTTCTTCAATATCAATTTTGAATGCCTCAAATATCATTCTTTGTTTTTTTGAAATTTCAC